>JAXEJY010000176.1:0-12357 GCA_034101315.1 Pyramidobacter sp. | reverse complement strand
GAGAATATTCTCTCTGCCGGCGCTGTTTTTATCGGAGATCGGTCTCTCAGGCGCGGGGGACGATCCGCTCTCCCAAGCGGACGCCCCATACTGTATTCTTTTCATCATAATAGAGACGCAGTTCCGTCTCTGACATGCCTGATTTCAGAAGAGCTCTGAACGGATGAACCATGCGCGCTTCGACGGCGGCACCGCCGTTTTCGACGGTAATTCCGTCGCCGTCCCTGTGAATGACAATATGCGCTCCCTCGCCGGAGCGATACGTTCCGCAGGCGGCTTCAATTGTCTGCGCACTCCACGGCACAGAGCGCCAGAACGACGTATTTTCGGCAGGCAGTCCCATGGCACACCGAAGCGCGGCATCGGCGGCAAGCGACACGGGAACGTTTGATGTGTTGCAGAGCACAAGAACGCCCAGCTCAAGCTCCGGCGACCACGCAATGTGCGAGGAAACGCCGTGCAGAGAACCGCCGTGGCGAATAACGGAGACGTCGCCGATAAAACTCGTACTCAGTCCAAATCCGTAGAACTGCTGATTCCGCGTCGGGATTCTCGGCATCGTCATGGCGCGAACGCCCTGCGCGCTGACAATGCGTCTGCCCTCAAAAACGCCCTCATTCATGAGCATGAGCAGATAGCGCTTCATATCAGCCAGCGTTGACTTCATCGCGCCGCCGCCCATCAGGACAAAGGCGTTATGATAAAAATCGTAGTCATCCTTGTGAGAGGCGTCGCCGCAGTAGAGTTTCGCCGTGTTTTCGTCCTGAGCCGGCCGCTGGAACTCGCACGTGCTGCGCTCCATGCCGAGAGGCTTAATAATGTGCTCGTTCAGATACGCCGCGTAGCTGGCGCAGCCGCCATGGCGCCGAATCACGTCGGCGAGCACGCCGTAGCCGTCGTTGCAGTAGCTCATGTATTCGCCAGGTTTTCCAATGCGCGGGGCCTCGGCGTCCAATGCCTGCGCGACCATTTTTATTCCCTCTTCTGCTAAAGCATCGCTGTAGGCAAGATCTTCCGCGCCGTCGCGCGCAAGTCCCATCTTTTCAATAACAGGCGGCAGAACGGAACGAGGCAGAGGAAAATAGCCGCCGCTGTGACTCAAAAAGTGCGCCAGCGTCACAGGAGCCTGATGAGAGTTCTTGAAGTCAGGACAGTAGCGCGAAGCCGCTCCAAAAAGGTCTACTGTTCCGCGCTCAGCCATCTGCATAAGCGCCAGCGCCGTAAACGATTTTGTGACTGAAGCCAGACCGAACATCGTGTTTTCGTCGATAGGCAGATGACGTTCAGCGTCACGCCAGCCCAGAAATTTCTGCCATTCAGTTTTCCCGCTGCGGCTGACCACAGCAACTGCCATACCCCGCGCCTTATGCGTCTCTGCCAGACGTTCCAGATATGTCTCAAGGCTTTTTTTTCGCTCTTCTGTGTACCATTTCATTTCTAATCACCCCGGCATTGAAAGCCCCTGCAAAAATTAGTGTTCTGTTTCCGATTATTTTGCTATTATACACGAAACGCTTTCTTTCATTAACGCTTCGCGTCCGCGCACACCGCGCCGGACGCGCACATTATGCCGGAGGTGCCGTATGACGTACCAAATCACGCCTGATCTGCTGGAACGGGCAAAGAAGCTCCATCAGAGCTGCTTTGTCGCCGATGCTCATTATGACCTGCTCAAGGTCGTCTGCGACAAGCGGGCAGCGGGACGCACAAACGTTATCGCGACGGACTATCTGCCCGCTATTAAAGCCGGCGGCGTCAATCTGCTGATCTGTTCCATCTACATTGACGACTGCTACATTCCAGAGATGGCTCTGCGTCAGGCTCTGGCTCAGATTGCCTCGCTCCATGAAGAAATTGCCGAAAGCGGCGGCGCTCTGGCGCTGTGCCGCAGCACGGCTGAAATCCGCTCCGCCGTCAAAGCAGGAAAAGTAGCAATTCTGCTTTCTTTTGAAGGCGTTGAGCCGCTGGGATGCGATCTGCGCCTGCTTCGTGTTTTTTACGAGCTGGGGGTGCGCGGCGTCGGTCTTGTCTGGAGCCGCCGCAACTACGCCGCCGACGGGTGCTTCTTCAACCCCGTTGAGGAGGGAAGGAAGGGCGGCATCACGCACTGGGGCGTCAAGCTGCTCCGCGAAATTGAGCGCCTGGGCATGTACACGGACGCCGCGCACCTGAACGACGAGGGATTCTGGGACTTGTGCCGCCTGACGACGCGTCCTTTTATGTCCTCCCACACCAACTGCCGCGAACTGACGCCCGTCATGCGCAACATGACCGACGACCAGATCCGCGCGCTTGCCGAGCGCGGCGGCGTCATGGGCATGAACTGCTGCGGCAGTTTCGTCAGAGACCTCTCAACCGGCCCGGCGAACGCTGCCGATCTGGCAAACCACGGCGCTCATGTTAAACAAGCCGCCGGCGCGCAGCACCTGTGCTTCGGATTCGACTTCTGCGACGAAATCCGCGCGGCAAAGGGACAGCCCGCCAAGGACTGTTTCCCGTATTACGACAGCTCTTTTGAGCTGACGGCGCAGCTTCTGGCGCGGGGCTTTTCTGAGGACGAACTGCGCGGCGTCTTAGGAGAAAATATTCTCCGTTTCCTCGAATCGGTCATCGGATAAAATCCGCCCGTCAAACGATCAAGGGGGCTTGAGCACCTATGCGCTCAAGCCCCCTTGACTTATTCTATTGTCTCGGCGCATGTCCGGCTCTGACAATGCTGCGCTTCAGCCAGCCGCTTCGGTAATAGTAGACGGCGAACAGAACGGACGTGATCGTCCAGCTGATGGGATAGCTCCAGATGAGCATGATCATGTTCCATTTGAACGGCAGAACGCCCCACACCCATACAAGGCGGAAGACGCAAATTCCCAGGCACGTCATGACAGTCGGGAAGAATGAGTCGCCCGTGCCGCGGATGCCGCCTGAGACAATTTCAATCAGGACGTAGGTGAAGTACCACGGAATCATGTTCCACATCATGTGAACGCCGTCGGCGACAACAGCTGCGTCGCTTGTGAACACGCTCAGAATCTGCGGCGCGAACGCCAGAAGAAGAGCGCTGATGACGGCTGTCGTGAAAAACGCCATGCCGTTGCACACAGCAATGCTCTTTGTGACGCGGTCATATTTTCTCGCGCCGAAGTTCTGCCCGGCAATTGTAGTGATGGCGACGCCGAACGCCGCCATGATCATCCAGTACAGCCCGTCGGCTTTGCCCATCGCCGCCCACGCCGCCACGGTGTCGACGCCGAAGGAGTTGACGGTGGACTGAATGACGATGTTTGAAAAGGAGTACATCGTCGCCTGAAGCCCTGCGGGAAATCCGATACGGACGATGTTCACCAAAAGGGGCAGATCAAACTTCAAATGGCGGAAACTGAGCGCGAAGGCGTCCGGCTCGCGCGCGAGAATCACCCATACGGCGGCGGCGCAGAACGCCTGAGCGAGAACTGTCGCCCAGCCGACGCCGGCAGCGCCCCAGCCGAACTGGACGACAAACAGCAGGTCGAGGACGAGGTTGATGAACGTTCCGGCGACGAGAAGATAGAACGGACGCTTTGAATCGCCTTTTGCGCGAAGAATGCCCGAGCCCATGTTGTATATCAGCGTGAAGATGAGGCCGCCGAAATAGATCTGAAGGTATGCCTGCGCGTGCGGCAGGACTTCTGCGGGCGTTCCTGTGACGCGCAGAGCCCACGGCGCTGCCAGGGCGCCTCCGACGGACATGACGGCTCCGGCGGCAAGCGCCAAAGCCATCGACGTGTGAACCGCCTGTCCCGTTCGGTTCGCGTCCTCAGCGCCGAAGAACTGCGCAATGACGACAGTAGCGCCCGACGACAGACCGACGAAGAACCCCAAAAGCAGATTGATGAGGGTGCTCGTCGGTCCGCCGACGGCGGCAAGCGCCACTTTGCCCACAAAACGCCCGACGATGACGGCGTCCAGTGTGTTGTACAACTGCTGAAAAAACGTTCCCAGAAGGATGGGAAAGAAGAAGATGAGGATCTGTTTCCAGATGACGCCTTCTGTAATCTGTTTATTTGTGCTGTTCATATATGCTCACCTGATTTTCTATGCTGAAGCGCAGACTTTTCGCGCAGTGAGCTATTCTAGCACAAAAAAATTTAGTTTAAAGATTTTTATATAAATTAAACTATCATAAGCGCGCGTCAATTCTGGGCGCTCATGCGCTTGAGCCAGTGGTACAGGAGCGACGCGCCGTAGCCCGTCGCGCCGCGGTCGCACCACGGCTGTTCTTCGGCGGTGTAGTTGACGGACGCCATGTCGACGTGAAGCCACGGCTTGCCCTCGGTGAACTCCTTGATGAACAGTCCGGCTGTGATGACGCCGCCCGTCGTGTTTCCGGGCGCGGCGTTTTTGATGTCGGCAATAGTCGAGCTGAGAATGGGGTGCAGCTCTTCGTCGCTGTCGAGCAGCCACACTTTTTCAGCTGCGTCGTGCGACGCGTCGCGCAGCGTCGCGAACAGTTTTTCGTCGGAGACAAGCACAGCGGCAGTCTTGTTGCCGACAGCCGCGCGCGCCGCGCCCGTCAGCGTGGCAATGTCAAGGATGACGTCGGCGTGTTCGCGGCGAATGGCGTACGTCACGGCGTCGGCAAGGGTCAGGCGGCCCTCGGCGTCGGTGTTGAGCATTTCAATCGTCTTGCCCGACATGGATCTGAGGATATCGCCGGGGACATACGCGTCGTGCGACACTCTGTTCTCACACGCCGCCATGACGGCAGTGACGTTGACGGGCAGGTTGTTCAGCGCCGCGGAGCGGATTGCGCCGAGAACAGCCGCAGCGCCGCCCATGTCGTCAAACATCGTCTTCATTCCCTCGCGGGTCTTCAGAGAGTATCCGCCGCTGTCGTACATAATCGCCTTGCCCACAAGCCCGATGACGGGCCCGTCGTTCACTTTTCGGCGCAGGACAATCAGCACGGGCGGCGCGGCATGAGCGCCTCTGCCCACGGCAAGAAACGCTCCCATGCCCATTTTTTCTATCTCGTCCTTTTCATACACGCAGATTTCAAGACCGCACTCTCGGGCGACAGCGCGCGCTGCTCCCGCAAATCCGGCTGTGGAGAGGAAACAGGCGGGCTCGTTTGCCAAGTTGCGCGCCAAGAGCGTCGACGCGGCGCAGACGCACGCTTCGCGCGCGATTTTTTCGGCATCGGGGACGTCAGTCACCATGAACACGTCGTCAAAAGCGTTCTCCGACGGGTGGGATTTGTACTTTTCAAAGCGCCAGTCGACGAGGAACGGCGCTTCGCACGCTTTGGCGAACACGTCGGGACGCGTCAGCGGCTCTGCGCACACACACGCAACCGTGCGCGCTCCCAGACGGCGGCACTGGCGGAATCCCTCAGCGAGCGCCAGAAAGGCGCGGCGCACGTCGCGCGCGTCTTTATACTCAGGCACGTCGCACAGAACCGCGCGGACAAGCCGACCGTTTTCCGCCGCCGTGAGGACGAGCGTTTTCGCCTGTTTGCTCCACGCTCCGGAGGAGAGGGCGCACTCGACTGACTCTTTCAGCGCAACAGGAATTGCACTCTGCGCCACAGACGCTCCGGCGGGGATAAGCCAGCAGTCAGCGCTGCTGCACGACTGAACGGCATGAAGATTCATGTTATCTCAACCTCTTTCTGTACTCATCAAGTTCTTCGCTGTTGGCAAGGACAAAATGCCCCGGCTCAATCTCTTCCCAGAGCGGCGCGTCATGTTCATAGTGATGGCACGACGGGTCATAGACGAGCAGTTTTTTGCGCCGCTCTGCCGCCGGGTCGGGCAGAGGAATCGCTGACAGGAGCGCGGCGGTGTAGGGGTGCAGGGGATTGGCAAAAATCTGCTCCGTCTGAGCCATCTCCACGATGCGCCCTTTGTGAATGACGGCAAGCCTGTCGGTGATGAAGCGCATGACGGACAGGTCGTGCGCGATGAACAGATACGTCAGACCGCGCTCTTTCTGAAGGCGCATCATCAAGTTCAGCACTTGCGCGCGAATGGACACGTCAAGCGCCGAAATGGGCTCGTCGGCGACGATCAGCTCGGGATTCATAATCAGAGCGCGGGCAATGCCGATGCGCTGCCGCTGACCTCCGGAAAACTCATGAGGAAAACGGCTGGCGAACTCCGGCAGAAGACCGACGTCGAGAAGCGCCTGAGCGACGAGCTGGCGGCGCTTGGGGTCAGAATACGCCATGCCCATGTTCAGCAATCCTTCTGACACAATGTACTCGACTTTCGCGCGCTCGTTCAGCGACGCCATCGGGTCTTGGAAGATCATCTGAACCGACCGGATCACCTGCCTGTCGCGCTCGCGCGGTATCGCGCCGCTGATGCGCTCGCCGTGAAGGAGCACTTCACCGCCGCTTATCTCGTTAATTCTGATGATCGCGCGCCCTATGGTCGTCTTTCCGCTGCCCGACTCCCCCGCAAGCCCGAACGTCTCGCCCTTGAAAATATGAAAGTTGACGTCATTGACGGCAGTGAACTTCTTTTTTCCCGTTCCGAACTCGACGCGCAGATTTTTTACCTCAAGTATTTTCTCGCGGAGGTCAGTCATGGCTGTACTCCTTCCAGCGCTCTCTCAGCCTGCTGATGATTTCCGGAGGGTCGACGCGCGGCGCGCGCGGGTCAAGAAGCCACGTGCGCGCCCTGTGCGTCGGCGACAGGCTGAAATACGGCGGGCGCGTCACAAAATCAATTTTCAGCGCTCTGGGATTGCGCGGCGCAAACGCGTCGCCGCGGATTTCAGTGAAGAGATTGGGCGGCGTTCCCTTGATGGAATAAAGCTCCTGTCCCTTGACTCCGAGCTGCGGCAAAGACGACAGGAGCGCCCACGTGTACGGATGCCGGGGATTGTAAAAAATCTCCTCGCACAGCCCCGTCTCCACCACGTCGCCGGCGTACATCACGGCAATCCGGTCCGCAACGCTGGCGACGACGCCGAGGTCGTGCGTAATGTAGACGACCGTCAGACCGTACTTGCGCTGAAGCTCTTTGAGAAGCCCCAGAATCTGCGCCTGAATCGTCACGTCAAGCGCCGTCGTCGGCTCGTCACAGATGAGAATCTTCGGGCAGCACGCCACGGCAATGGCGATGACGACGCGCTGGCGCATTCCGCCGGAAAACTCGTGAGGATACTGTTTTGCGCGTTTTTCGGGAAACGCAATTCCGACGTCCTTCAAAATCTCGAGCGTCTTCGCCTTCGCCGCCGCGCCGCGCAGTTTCTGGTGCAGCTCCACCGTCTCCTGAATCTGTCTGCCAATCGTCTTGAGGGGATTCAGGCTGGTCATAGGATCCTGAAACACCATGGCAATCTGAGAGCCGCGGATTTTCAGCCACTGCTTTTCCGACGTGTACTTCGCGACGTCCTGCCCCTCATATATGACAGAGCCGCTGTCAATCCAGCCGTTGCCGTCCAGAAGCCCCATGAACGTCTTGGTGAACACCGATTTTCCGCTGCCCGACTCCCCCACGATGGCGAGACTCTCGCCTCGGTACAGATCAAGAGAGATTCCGCGGATTGCCGTCAGCGTTTTTCCGCGCAGATTAAACTTGACCACAAGGTCGCGGACAGAAAGGATGACATTGCTTTGTGAATAATCCACAGACTTATCCCCCTTATGTATGGTTTTTGGGGTCAGCGGCGTCGGCAAACGCGTTGCCCATCACGTAGAACGACACGGTAATCGCCGAAAGAGCCATGGCGGGGAAAATAAGCTGGTATCGCGTCAGAGGACTCATCATGACAATTCGTCCCTCGTTGATCAGGTTGCCCAGCGACGGAATGCTGACGGGCAGTCCCAGCCCGATGTACGTCAAAAACACCTCCATGCCTATAGCCTGAGGAATGGCAAGCGCGATGCGCAGCATGATGACCGACACCAGATACGGCAGAAGATTCTTGATAATCAGCCGCCGCGTCGGCGTTCCCAGACAGCGCGACGCCAGATTGTACTCGCGGTCGCGTATGATGACGATTTGATTTCTGACGAAGCGAGCCATCTGGAGCCAGCCCGTGAAGCACATCGCCATGATCATCGTGCCGACGCCCGGGCGCAGAATATACGACGCCAGAATCAGGATAATCGACGGCGGAATGTTGTGAATGACGTTGTAGATTTCAGTGATGAGCCCGTCAAGCCGCCTGACATAGCCCCACAGAGCGCCGACGGCAATTCCGATGAGCGCGTTCCACAGCCCGACAGCCAGACCGATGAGCAGCGACGTGCGCGTGCCGCTCCAAATGCGCGCCCACAGATCCTGACCGATGGCGTTCGTGCCGAACCAGTACTCAGCGTCAGGCTGGCGGTTTCTGTCCTGACGGCCCGTCTGCGGGTCAAGATAGATTTCAGTCGGACTTTTCTGATTGGGCAAAAACGGCTGCACCATCGTGAACGCCAGCAGTGCGCACAGAAAAATCAGCAGGGCCATGGCGGCTTTGTTCTTCGTGAACGCTCGCCACGTCGACGCCCAGTAGGCGTAGTTTGAATATTCCCGCTGCTCGGCAGCGCGTTCGTCATACTCGGCAAACTCAAAAAGCTCAGATTCAGAAAGCTGCGCCTCAGCGCTCGCATTGAGGCTGTCGGCAAGCCGGTCAAATTTTCCGCTCATCGTGATGCCGCCTTTCGTGTCAGACGTATGCGCGGATCGCACAGCGCCATGAGCAAATCGCCCAGGAGCAGTCCGAATATGCCCACAGACGAGAAAATCAGCACGAGCGCCTGGACAAGCGCGTTGTCCTGACGCTGAATCGCCGCGACGAGAAGCCCCCCCATGCCGGGAATTGAGAAGAGCGACTCCACGTAAATTGATCCCGAAATGGTCAGGAGAATCGACGCCGGCAGATACTGCGCCACCGGCACAAAGGCGTTGCGTACGACGTGCTTAAACATGATGGCAGAGCTGCTCATGCCCTTGGCGCGCGCCAGCTTGACATAATCGCGGTTCAGCTCGTCGACCATGTAGCGCCGAATCCACATCGCATAATACGCGATGCCGCTTAAAGACATGCTGATGGTCGGCAGAATCCAGCTGACCGGCTTGCGCGAGTTGAAAAGCATCGGCAGGTCAAACGCCGATGAAACATACAGCTGAATAAACAGATAATAGACAGCCGCCGAGACCGCGTTAATCAGCACAACATACGCCGAGCCGAAGTTGTCGAAAAACTTTCCCTTGAACCGCGCCATAAAAACGCCCAGGGGAATGCCGACGACCAGCGACAGCGCGACAGACGCCAGCCCGAAACGGATTGAATACGGAATTTTTGGCTTGATGATGCGCGTAATTGCCACTTTGGGACGAAATACAGCTGATTTTCCCAGATCGCCGTGCGCCAGCTTTGTGTAGAAATTCATCAGCTGAACGGGCAGAGGGTCTCTCAGCCCCATCTCCGTCAGAATCGCCTCGCGCTGAAGCTCATCCAGCTTGTCATACTCCTCGCCGAAATAACCCTCTTCAGGCATGAGCCTCAGGAGAAGAAAAACAGCCGTCGCGATGATAAACAGCGTTAAAACCGACTGAAACAGTCGTTTCACAATATAGTAAAACAGCCAAACCGCCTCCCCAAAACGCACGCAAAGCGCCGCACCCGCAAAAAGACGCTGCTTTTCGCCGATACGGCGCTTCTGCTTCAGTGCTGATGCTTTCTGCCGATTACATCATCAAACTGCTCTTAGTTGTACTTCGAAGCCTTGCGCGCTTCGTCGCGTTCCTTCTCGTATTTCTGGCGCGCCGCCTCAAACGTCTCCATATCCATCGGCTTCTTGAGGAGCACCGCGCCTTTCAGCTTTCTCAGAGCGTTGTTTCCGAACTGTCCCGTCATGCCGGAGAACGGATCAAGATACGACGCCGTAAAGCCGCCGCCCGACGTTGACATCGGAATCACAAAAGCGTTGTCAAGCAGGAATGCCTCCGCTTCAGCGAACAGCTCATAGCGTTTTTTCAGATTCTTCACCTCAGCGTTCGCCTCGTCAGCCATCGCTTCAAAGCGGCCTCTGCCGTCCGGCAGGAGATAGTCCTTTGCCAGGTGGATTCTTCCCCACTTTTCGCCGATTGCCGACTTCATCAGAGGGTCAAAAGCGCTCAGGGGATCAACGAAGTCAGGTCCCCAGCCAAGCTCGGCAAACGAGAACTTGCCTGAGTTGCGCGACGCTGCATTGTAGCCCGACGCGGCATAGGGAACGAGAACGATGTCAATGTAGTCCTTGCCCAGAAGGTCCTCCATCTGCTGTTCAATGACCTGAGCGCGGCTGACCATGTCCACCTTGCCCGTGTTGTACGGCATGACGACCTGAATCGGGAAAGTCACGCGCCCTTTCAGCTCCTCGACAGCTTTTGCCTTGTACTCAAGCGCCTTTTTGGGGTCGAACGAATCGCCCTGCGTGTAGTCGGCAAGTCTGCCCATCATCGTGTAGTCGACGCCGCCGAACTGGACGAGTCCCTTGCGCGTAAACGTGTTCAGCATTCTCGTTTTGTAATCGTAGGGAGACGTCGTCATCAGCGCCGCCACGCGGTCAAGCCCGTGGAAGAACGACTTGCGGAAATTCAGATTATTGACCGCCGTCACCCAGTCGCGGGGCGCGTATTCTTCCTCGTACTTCGGCTCAAAGTTGAACGCCATGAAATAGCTCATGTTGGTCAGAATATGCGGATGGATCAGTTTTTTCTTCTCAGGATCGTTCATCCACTCGTCAAGAATCGATCCGGGCAGGACAAGATCCATGACCTCGCCGCGCAGAAACAGTTCAGGCCCGTTCGCCGACGCTTCCTTGTTGTACTTGTAGATCATCGTGTCAATGGTGATGGCGTCTTTGTTCCAGTAGTTCTCGTTCTTCTCAAGGACGCGCTCATATTCAGGTTCGTACTGAGTCATGATGTACGCGCCGCAGTACAGAAGCGTGTCATGGCTCGTGCCGAACTCGTCGCCGCACTCCTCGATAAACGCGCTGTTTGCCGGATAGAACGCCGGGAAAGAAAACAGCTTCAGCCCGTAGGGCAGCGGCTTCATCAGAGTGTACTGAACCGTGTAGTCGTCAAGCGCTTTCACGCCGACCGTCGAAAAATCAGACGTCTTGCCCGTGTAGTAATCCTTCGCCCCGACGACATTGTTGTAGATGGTGTTGGCGATCATCGAGGAGTTTTTCTTCGTCAAAACCCACCGAGCGCCGGTGACAAAGTCGTGCGCCGTCACCTCAGCGTACTCTTCAGCTTCATGCGTATACCACTTGACGCCGCGGCGCAGATTCATCGTGTAGACACAGCCGTCCTCCGACACCGTCCAGTCAGTAGCCAGCGACGGAACGAGACAGCCGAAGCGGTCAAACTCGACAAGCCCGTCAATGATGTTGTACCCAAGCGCCATCGTCGCCGTGCTGTTGTTTTTGAGACAGTTGAGCGTAGACAGCTCAGCCTCATAGACCGCGACGTATTCAGTTTCCGCCGCCGCCGGAACGCAGAGAGACGCGCACATCAGAAATAAAGCCAAAAGTTTCTTCACGATACTTCATCTCCAATTTCAAAAAATTGTGTTTCAATATGCTTTATATTTCAGCACAAAATAAGAAAAACTGCCGAAATGCTTATACAAAAAGCATAAACTGTATTCTATCACATGAAGCGTGTATTTGAACAGTTTAACGACCAAGCGCGCGTGAAAAAATTTTTATAAACACAGACGCCCGTTCCGCGCGGAACGGGCGTCTGTCTGTTTATGCAGCAGCGCAATACTTTACAGCGCGTACACGCGCTGCAAAACAGAATGAAGCAACTTCTCTTACAAAGTTAATTTTTTCTGCTTTTTTCTGCTTAATAGGGGGAAAAATTACCCAAATCAAGTGCTTATAATACGTTTATAAGTAGACCTTTTGCCATGTGCAAAAAAAGTAAGCATTTTTGCCGAGAAACCTTCGCGCAAGGAAGCCTCGCGGTGTCTTCTTGAGCAATTATACCCTATTTGCCCGTTCTCATAAAAACATCCCTACAAAGCGCTTGGCTGTAAGACGCCTGATGAAGTTTACGTCAGCAAAATTGCTGCTGCGCCTTCTTTTCAGATTCGTAATAATTATTAAAATTACACAAGATAATGTTATATTTTCTAACTGAATATATTTGATTAGTTTGAGGAGGGGGTATCGTCAAGAGTTATGCGCAAAATTGTTTGCAGACTCTCTGGCTGAATGAGGTCAGCCGGCAATAGTGACCGCTGCGGTAGCCCTGACGGGCCTCGCTGCGCTCGTAGCGGGCAGCCTGCGTCAGCTTCTCTGCCTCGGCTTCCAGCAGTTCGTTCAAGGTTTCTTCCACGCTGCCGCGAACCAATTCCTTGAGATGACCCTTGATTACTTCTTCA
>JAXEJY010000175.1:0-6912 GCA_034101315.1 Pyramidobacter sp. | reverse complement strand
CAGGAATTCCGGGCAGTATGTTCAAAAGCTGACATCCGGCGTCAGCTAAAAAGCTGTTCATTGTTCATCACCTTTCTTCTCGTGTCCTCTGGACGCGTTCAGCCTCCGAAGTTCACTCCATACGGACTCAAGCTGATGTTCTAAGTCCTCGGCACTGCCGTCGTTACATATCACCCAGTCTGACATCTGAATTCTCTGGCTTCGCGGCAGAAAGAACTTCTCTCGGCGCGCGATTTCCGCGGCGTCAAGACCTCGGAAGCTGTTTCTCTCAGCGCGCGACGCCGCGTCTGCCGTCATGAAAAGAACTCTGTCAACCCACGACGGCCGCCCTGTCTCAAACAGCATGGGAATTTCGGCGACGACGATTCCGCGCTCCGGCAGCTGGCGCTCCATCTCCGCCTGAACCAGAGGGTGAATTGTGTCGCACAGCCACCGGTACTCGCCGCTGTCGGTAAAAATCCGCGCGGCGACGGCGCGCCGGTCAACCGCACCGCCCGAGATAATATCCGCGCCCCAGCGCGCGGCAGCTTTTTGTGGCAGCTCACTCCCCTGCCACAGCTGGCGGACAATTTTATCGGCGTCGATAATCACCGCGCCGCGCTTGGCAAACCACTTCGCGGCGGTCGACTTACCAGCGCCGGGTTCTCCCGTAAGAGCGATAACCACCATAGTGCGCGGGCTCCCCTTTCTGAATTGTGTTGTGGACGCACTCGTCCGGCAGCTCGGCAAGAAAGCGCGAAAAGCCGCCGCTGATGACGCTACCGAAAAGCCGCCTCATGCGGACGCCGCTCATGTAGAGCTTTTCTTCAGCGCGCGTCATGCCGACATAGCACAGCCGCCGCTCCTCTTCAAGCTCGTCAATTCCGTCTGAGCCCGCGCCGTGGGGGAAAATCCCCTCTTCCATGCCGACCATGAACACGACGGGAAACTCAAGTCCCTTGGCGGCGTGAAGCGACGAGAGGTTCACCACGTCAGCGTCAGCGGTCTTTGAATCCATATCCGTGTACAGAGAGATCTGCGCCAAGACGTCGGCGAGATTCTCATCTTCAGGGGCGACGGAAAGAAGCTCCAAAACGTTTTCGTACCGCTCCTCCCAGTCGTCGGGACAGCTTTTCTGAAGGGCAGTCTGATACCCGATGCCCGTCATGATCCACTGAAGCACAAGCGAGAGGTTGTGCTGGCGCTCAAGGATCGTTAGCATGTGTTCCGCCAGCTGCGCGGCACCTTCGCCCGCTTTGCCGCTCAGACCGCCTTTTTTCGCCGCCGTCGCGCGCCAGACGTCCTCAGGCGTCCCGCTCGCGTTGTCGTGCATCCAGTCGCTGAGACGGTCAAGGCTCTTGGGGCCAAGGGCGCGGGCAGGGACATTTGCCACCCGGTCCAGCGACGCGCGGTCCCACGGGTTGACCGCCAGACGCATGTACGCCACGACATCGCGCACTTCGCGGCGGTCGTAGAAACTGGTTCCGCGCACAATTCTGTACGGAATTCCGGCTTCAATCAGCGCCTGCTCCAGGACGCGGCTCAAGGCGTTCATGCGGTACAGCACGGCGATATCGCGATAGGCGTAGCGCGACGTGAGGCGGTGGATTTCGCGGACGATCATTTCCGCCTCGGACTTTTCGTTCTGAAGATACCAGACGTTGACTTTCTCGCCGCCCTCGCGGTCGGTCCACAGCTGTTTTTCGCGCCGGTTGGCGTTGTTCGTGATGACCTTGTTTGACGCTTGAAGAATCATCGACGTCGAGCGGTAGTTCTGCTCCAGCAGGGTGACTTTGGCGTTTTTGAAGTTCTGCTCAAAGTTCATAATCGTCGAATAATCTGCACCGCGCCAGCCGTAGATCGACTGGTCGGGGTCGCCGACGACCATCAGATTGGGAGAATCGCCCGTCAGATATCTCATCAGCTGATACTGCGCGGCGTTGACGTCCTGATACTCGTCGACGAGAATCCAGTCCAGCCGCGCGCGTTCGCGCTCCAAAAGGTCTGGGTCTTCTTTCAAAAGAGAAAGAGGCACTGCCAGCAGGTCGTCAAAGTCAAATGCGCCCTGTTGCTTCATCGCCTGCTGATAAGCGTCATAAACGGAGGCGACGAACTTTTCAAAAGAAATATTCTCTACGGTGTTCGACTTGATTTCGGAGATTCGATTGAGCATCCACGACGGAGAAAACTGCTCCATGTCGATGTTCTGCTCTTTCATGATTTTTTTGACGAGATTCTGCGCGTCATTCCTGTCGTAGACGACGAAGTTGGGATTATACCCCTTGTGCCGAAGAAGTTCTCTGTTTCTGAACAGAAGGTTCAGACCAAAAGAATGAAACGTGCAGACCTGCGCGCCGCCCAGGTTGCCGCCCAGCAGGCGCTGAACGCGCTCGTTCATTTCGCGCGCCGCTTTGTTGGTAAACGTGACCGCCAGAATTTTCCACGGCTTGACGCCGCGCTCTGCGATGAGCCACGCTATTTTGCACGTCAGAACGCGGGTTTTTCCGCTGCCCGCGCCGGCAAGAACAAGCTGAGGCGAGCCCGTGTAGAGGACGGCTTCTCTCTGAGCGCTGTTGAGGCCTTTTAAGAAATCATCATGAATCTGCATGGACTGCTCCGCGCTTTGCGTCGAGCCATTGGCGAAGGAGCTTCAGCCAAAAATCCATTCCTGCCCCGGTCGTCGCAGAAACGCGCAGACGGCGCCCGCGCGGATTGAGGCGCGTCACGTCGTCCCAGTACATTACCTCGTCAAAATCGACGTACGGGATCAGGTCAACTTTCGTCAGGACCGTGGCAGCGGCTTCTGAGAAGAGCAGCGGATATTTCAGCGGCTTATCTGGACCTTCGGGCACGCTGGAAATAGCGACTTTGCAGTCCTCGCCGAGGTCGAACTCTGCCGGACAGACAAGGTTTCCAACGTTTTCAACAAACAAAATGTCGGCGCCATCCAAAGGCAGCGTGTCAAGCGTCGCGTCAATCCAGTTGGCTTCAAGATGGCACCCGCCGTCCGTGTTGATTTGAACGCAGGGCGTCCCTGTGGCTTTAATCCGTTCGGCGTCGCGATTCGTCGCGATGTCGCCTTCAATGACAACGCAGCGCAGATCGAGCTCTCTGAGCGTTCGCTCAAGGAGCGTCGTCTTTCCGGCACCGGGAGAACCGATCAGGTTCACCATCAAAATTCCCGCATCTGCCATACGGATGCGGATTTTCTGCGCAAATCCAAGATCAGCTGCCATGACGGCCTGCTGAACGTCAATTTCCCGTCTCGCCATCTTCATTCACCTCTACAGAATCGATGTCAAGTTCCATTCCGTGCTCCATCTCTGTGTCATCTGAGCCGCAAAAGGGACACAGCAGCCCCATTTTTTCTTCGCCCCATCGTCCGCCGCACGCTCGGCAGCAGATCGCAATCGGGACAGGCTCAATGTTCAGCTGTGAGTTTTGAAGCGCTGTCCCCTCCGTCGCGCTGCGGTACGCGAACTGCATAATCTGCGGAACGACTTGCCTCATCGTGCCAATCCTCAGTGTCACGCGTTCTATTTTTCCCCAATGTTCCTGTGCTGCCATGCGCTCGATAGAGTCAATGACAGAACTGACCAGCGACAGTTCGTGCATCATCATCAGCTCCTTAACTGATATATTGTACTACACAACCGTCAAATATTGAGCGTCCGCTGTTCTTTTGAAGCAAAGCTGAAAAATATTGTTCGCGCACAGCAAAAGCGCATAAAAAAAACTGCAGCTGTGAGGGCAGCTGCAGTTTCTCTGTTTTAGGATAGGGAAAAACGGCTAGATCTTCTTGACCTGCTTCTCGTAATGCGTGTGGAGAAGATGGTGCGCCTTTTCTCCGAGCGGTTTTCCGAGCCACTTATCGTAGAGCGCGATAATGTCGGGGTTTTTGTGCGACTGGCGCAGGGTCTTCGCTTCGTCGACGCTGTAAATCGCTTCAGTTCTCAGTCTGCGGATCTCCGCGTTGACCGGCTGGGGCTGACCGCCGCCGCCGATGCATCCGCCGGGGCATGCCATGACTTCAATGAAGTGATAATCAGCTTCGCCAGCGCGGATCTTATCCATGAGGATCTTGGCGTTTTTCAGCGTGTGAGCGACGGCAAGCTTGACGGTGACATTCTGACCGTTAATTGGCACTTCAATAGAAGCTTCCTTAATGCCTTCCATGCCGCGGACGGGCATGTAGACGACGCCCGGAATGTCCTTACCGTCGTTCAGGACTGCATAGACGGTGCGCAGAGCGGCTTCCATGACGCCGCCCGTTGCGCCGAAAATGACAGCTGCGCCCGTGGACTCGCCCAAGGGGCTGTCAAATTCTTCTTCAGGCAGACGGTCAAACTCGATTCCGGCGTTCTTGATCATGCGGGCAAGCTCGCGCGTCGTCAGGACGACATCGACATCGGGAATGCCCGGATTGCTCTGAAGCTGAGGACGAACGCACTCAGACTTCTTCGCCGTGCAGGGCATGATTGAGACGCTGTAGATTTTCTCCACGGAAATTCCCTGCGTCTCGGGCCAGTAAGTCTTTGCCAGAGCGCCGAACATGCCCTGAGGCGATTTCGCCGTCGACAGATGGTCGAGCAGGTCGGGGTACTTCTGCTCAATGTAGTTGATCCAGCCCGGCGAGCAGGACGTGATCATGGGCAGGACGCCGCCGTTGAGGACGCGGTGCAGGAACTCGTGTCCTTCTTCCATGATGGTTAGGTCGGCTGAGAAGTCAGTGTCGAATACTTTGTCAAAGCCGAGACGGCGCAGAGCGGCGACCATTTTACCGGTGACGACGGAGCCGGCGGGAAGTCCGAGGGCTTCGCCGAGGGCGACGCGCACTGACGGCGCTGTCTGAACGATGACGTATTTCTCCGGATCGGCAAGCGCTGCAAACACGCGCTCTGTGTCGTCTTTCTCCATGATGGCGCCCGTGGGGCAGACTGCCGCGCACTGACCGCAGAGGGTGCAGGGAACGTCGCCGAGACCAAGTCCGAACGCTGGACCGACAATCGTCTTGAACCCGCGGTTAATATAGCCGTAGACGTCAAGTCCCTGACGCTCGTGGCAGGCTCTAATGCAGCGGCCGCACAAAATACACTTGTTGGGATCACGAACAAGGCTGGGGTTGCTTTCGTCAAGTTCTGAGTGACGCTTTTCGCCGTCATTGAACGGAACTTCGCGGATGCCGAGATCGGCGGCAATCGCCTGAAGTTCGCAGTTCTGGTTTTTCTGGCAGGTAAGGCAGTCCTGGGGATGGTTTGCCAGCATGAGCTCGACGATCGTCTTGCGTGTCTGGCGAATAAGAGGCGTGTTCGTGTGAACGATCATGCCGTCTGCGACAGGATACACACATGCCGCCACGGGTCCGCGAGCTTTTTCGACTTCGACAAGGCAGACGCGGCACGCGCCTTCCTTGGTCAGTTCGGGATGATAGCACAGCTGAGGAATACGGATTCCAGCGAGGGCGGCAGCTTCTATAACAGTGTAATTCTTCGGCACTTCTACTTGGATGCCGTCAATGGTAACCTTAACGAGTTCCATCTATTGTCTTCCTTTCCTCTAAAATTTAGCCGCGGACAATGGCTTTGAAGGGGCACTTAGCAATGCACTGGCCGCACTTCACGCACTTGGAAGGATCGATAGCGCGGATCTCTCTGGCTTCGCCGATGATAGCTCCCGTGGGGCAGCTCTTCTGGCACAGACCGCATCCCTTGCAGCCGTCGGTGATCTTGTAGCCGATCAGAGCCTTGCAGGCGCCTGCGGGGCACTTCTTGTCGCGGATGTGCGCTTCATATTCATCGCGGAAGTAGCGAATTGTTGAGAGGACGGGGTTGGGAGCCGTCTGACCAAGAGCGCACAGAGCGCCGGCCTTGATGGACTTTGCGAGGTTCTCCAGCCGCTCAATGTCTCCCTCTTTGCCTCTGCCTTCAGTGATGGCTTCAAGGATTTCAAGCATGCGCTTTGTTCCTTCGCGGCAGGGCGTGCACTTCCCGCACGATTCTGACTGAGTGAATTTAAGGAAGAATCTAGCGACGTCGACCATGCAGGTGTCTTCGTCCATAACGACAAGGCCGCCGGACCCCATCATTGCGCCAGCGGCAATGAGCGAGTCGTAGTCGACAGGCGTATCGAGAAGGTGTTCAGGCATACAGCCGCCAGAAGGTCCGCCGATCTGAACTGCTTTGAACTTCTTGCCGCCAATGATGCCGCCTCCGATGTCGAAAATGATTTCGCGCATCGTGATTCCCATGGGAACCTCAGCAAGTCCTGTGTTGTTAATCTTGCCCGTAAGAGCGAATACTTTCGTGCCCTTGGATTTTTCCGTGCCGAACTTGGCGTATTCTTCTGCGCCCTCGCGGAAGATGAGAGGAACGTTACCGAACGTCTCAACGTTGTTAATGTTGGAGGGTTTGCCCCACAATCCGGATACAGCGGGGAAAGGAGGACGCGGCTTCGGCATGCCTCTGCGCCCTTCAATTGACGCCATAAGCGCCGTCTCTTCGCCGCATACGAACGCGCCGGCGCCTTCTTTGATGTGAACGCGGAAGTTGAATCCGGTGCCCAGAATGTTGTCGCCGAGCAGACCGGCCTCCTCTGCTGCAGCGATGGCAGTTTTCAGTCGGGCAATAGCCAGAGGATACTCTGCGCGGCAGTAGATATAGCCTTCGTCGGAGCCGATGGCATACGCGCCGATTGCCATGCCTTCAAGGATCGCATGGGGATCGCCCTCAAGGAGTGAACGGTCCATGAACGCGCCCGGGTCGCCTTCGTCGGCGTTGCAGATGATGTACTTCTTGGGCCCCGGCGATTTGGCGCAGAACATCCACTTCATGCCTGTGGGGAATCCGGCGCCGCCGCGGCCGCGGAGTCCGCTCTTCTGCATCTCTTCAATGACCTGTTCAGGAGTCATTGTCGTGAGCACTTTGCCGAGCGCTT
>JAXEJY010000174.1:0-3604 GCA_034101315.1 Pyramidobacter sp. | reverse complement strand
TGGCCGCTCAAAATTGCCGCAGCCGCATCCTTGAGGCGCGGGTCGCTGATCAGCCCCAGCACTTCGGGAATCGACGCGCTCAAACGCAGCTGCTTCGAGTTCCACAGAAGGTACAGCAAAGACATCTCGCCGGGATCGCACGGCGCACTCCGCTCCTCCGGCTCGTCTGGCAGGGCAATTCGCTCATCGTCGCGGTCCGAGGCGAGCGCAGCAGGCCTTCCGCGGCGCAGACGCTCAAGCTCTGAGACGAGCTGATAGTCCGGCAGACCGACTGCCTTTGCAATCTCCTGCATGTACGGCGACAGCTCAACAGCGCTGAGGCGCGACATGCCTGTCAGCATCTCAATGGCGGCTTTTGCCTCACCGCCCTGACGTGCCGCCGCCTTAAACAGGCTGATATGGTGCATGACAAGCGGCTGAGCGTCGGCTAAGGCGTTTTCGAACAGTTCGCCGCCGTCTGGCAGCTGAAGAAGCTCATCAGGATCTTTTCCTGCCGGAAGCTGGACGACAAAAACGGACAGCCCCGCGCGCTGAAGGACGTACATGCCGCGAAGCGTCGCGTCCTGACCGGCTGTGTCGCTGTCATAACATATATAGCAGCGGTCGGAAAAGCGTTTTAACAGCGCCGACTGCTCCTCCGTCAGCGCCGTTCCGAGCGACGCGACCGTCTCACTGTAGCCGTGCATGTGAAGCCGAATGGCGTCCATATAGCCCTCGACGAGAATTGAGCGCTTTTTCTCTCTGATGAAGCTCTTCGCTTTATTGAGGAGATAGAGATTCTGTTTTTTGTTGTACAGAGGGCCCTCAGGACTGTTGAGGTACTTCGCCCCCTCGCCGTCCACCATTCTGCCGCCAAGCGCAATAGCACGTCCGGAAACGTTGCGTATGGGAAATATGACGCGCCCGCGGAACCGGTCGTAGCAGCCTTTTTCTCCCTCGATAACAAGCCCGCACTTCAAGAGCTGGTCTTGGGAAATCCCCTCTTTTTTCAGCTCGTCACCCAGCACGCGCCACGACGACGGAGACCAGCCGAGCTCAAACAGTTCAGCGTCCGCAGGCGAAATGTTTCGGCGCTTGAGATAGCCCCTGCCGACGGCACCGGCGTTTCCGTTCAGCTCGCGCTGATAAAAGCTGACTGCAGCTTCCATGACGGAGTAGAGATCCCCCGTCTGCCCCGGCGCTTTTCGGCGCGGAAGATCAATACCGGCGCGCCGCGCGAGATACTCAAGCGCTTCAGGAAAGCTGAAGCCCTCTTTTTCCATGATGAAGCTGAACACGTCGCCGCCTTTGCCGCAGCCGAAGCAATGCCACGTCTGACGCTCCGGCGAGACAGAAAATGACGGCGTTTTTTCAGAGTGGAAAGGACACAGGCCGCCGTAGCTGCGCCCCTTTTTGACAAGACGCACAGAGTCGCCGATGACCTCAACGATATCAACGGCATTTTTCACTCGCTCGACGATCTCATCAGCCACGCGCGCCCCCTCCTTCTGCACAGGAATATCAAAAAATGGAGAGAGCAGAAGCTCTCTCCATTTTATTGTAACCTTTTTTCAGTTCGATGTCGACATGCTGTTCTTAGATGAACAGAGGCGCGCAGACCAGCGCGACGACGGACATCAGTTTGATGAGGATGTTAAGGCTGGGACCTGACGTATCCTTGAAAGGATCGCCGACCGTGTCGCCGACAACGGCGCAGGCGTGTTGCTCAGAACCCTTGCCGCCGTGGACTCCGGATTCGATGTACTTCTTCGCGTTGTCCCAGGCGCCGCCGGCGTTGGACATGAAGATCGCCATCATGACGCCGGTGACGATAGAACCTCCAAGAAGGCCGCCGAGGGCTTCAGCGCCAAGGACGAGGCCGACAAGGAGGGGAACGACGATGGCAAGGATGCCGGGCAGGATCATCTCGTGAAGAGAAGCCGTCGTGGAAATGGCGACGCAGCGCTCATATTCGGGGCGGGCAGTGCCTTCCATGATTCCGGGGATTTCCTTGAACTGACGGCGAACTTCGACGATCATCTTTTCAGCGGCGCGGCCGACAGCAGCGATGGTCTGAGCGCTGAACAGGAAAGGAAGCACACCGCCGATGAACAGACCGCACATAACCTTGGGGTTGGCAAGGTCAATGGCCTGAAGCTTAACAGCCGTCGCATACGCGGAGAACAGAGAAAGAGCCGTCAGAGCGGCAGAGCCGATGGCAAGACCTTTACCCATGGCAGCCGTCGTGTTGCCGACGGAGTCAAGCTGGTCAGTGATTTCGCGGACTTCAGAGGGAAGACCGGACATCTCAGCGATGCCGCCCGCGTTGTCAGAGATGGGACCGTAGGCGTCAACGCTCAGCGTGTTGCCGGTGATGGAAAGCATGCCGACTGCGGAGCAGGCGATGCCGTACAGACCGCCGAAGTAGTAGCTGATCAGCGTCGCGGCGCAGATAAGGATAACGGGCACAACGGTGGAGCTCATACCGAGCGACATACCGCCAAGGATCGTTGTGGCGGCACCGGTCTCAGTGGCCTGAGCGAGGTTCTTGACAGGCTTGTAGTCAGCAGACGTGTAGTACTCCGTGACGACGCCGATGACGACGCCGACGACAACGCCGGAAACAACCGCGAGGAAAATCTTGAAATCCTGAAGAAGGGCGAGTGAAAGCACAAGAGCGCCGACGATGACGATTCCGCCCGTGGCGAAAGTGCCCATGCGCAGAGCAGTCTGGGGATTGGAGCCTTCTTTAACCTTGACGATGCTGGAGCCGAGGACAGCAGCGACGATGCCGAGAGCCGAAAGAGCCAGGGGATAGACGAGACCGCGGAGACCAAGCGCTTCCGTCGCCCCGGCGGGCACGTAGATCATGCCGACAGCCATCGCGGCGATGATGGAGTTGACGTAGGACTCAAACAGGTCAGCACCCATACCGGCAATGTCGCCGACGTTGTCGCCGACGTTGTCAGCGATCGTAGCGGGGTTGCGGGGGTCGTCTTCGGGGATACCGGCTTCAACCTTGCCGACAAGGTCAGCGCCGACATCGGCAGCCTTGGTGTAGATGCCGCCGCCGACACGGGCAAAGAGGGCGATTGAAGAAGCGCCGAAGCCGAATCCGGTGATGACGTTGGCATCGCGGAACATGATGTACGCGACGACGACGCCGATAACGCCGACGCCGACGACCGTCATGCCCATGACAGAGCCGCCCTTGAAAGCGACCTGAAGAGCTTCGTTCATGCCGTGAGTAGCCTGGAATGCAGTTCTGCCGTTGGCGCGCGTAGCAACCTGCATTCCGACGTAGCCGGCAACCGCGCTGCACAGAGCGCCGAGCAGGAAGCAGACAGCCGTCGCAACGCTCAGCTTAACGCCGAGCAGAATGGTGACGACAGCGACAAAGGGAGCCAACCACTTGTACTCGCTGTTGAGGAACGCCATCGCGCCGTTGTGAATGATCTCGGAGAGCTCCACAACTTTTTCATTCTCAACCTTTACATCCATGACCCAGTTGTAGGTCTTGAACGCATAGCCGAGGGAAAGGACGCCGACGGCCAGCACGGCTAACAGAAGAATCCACATGAGCGTGAAAACCATAAACCTTACCTCCTTAAAATGAGAACAGCCG
>JAXEJY010000173.1:0-3548 GCA_034101315.1 Pyramidobacter sp. | reverse complement strand
AAAAATAAAAAACACCTGTGGTCGTCCCTTTACACCCCCCGCCGCGGGGCGGGGGCCCCCCCGCGCCGCTTTTGAGACGCGAGTTATTCTTCGTCGAGGACTTTGACGTAATAGCGGTTTCGGCTGCCCTCTTTTTGGAGGCTGGCGCCGTGAATTTCCGTTTCAAATCCGGGGAACTGGTCGCCGATTTCCGTCAGCATGATGAGGAAATCGAGGACAGACTGGCTTTGAGCGGTGATCCGTTCTCCCGGCATGACGAGGGGGACGCCGGGCGGATAGGGGAGGATCATGTCGGCGCTGACCTTTCCAGCCAGCTCCGCCAAGGGCACTTTGTGCGTCTTGCCGCGCAGCGTCCTCTGAAACGCCTGATACGGCGTGTACGCCATGTCGGGCAGTTCGTCGTAGGCGTGGTACATCAGGCGCGGCAGGTCGCGTTTTCTCATGAGGCGGTGAAGTCCGCGCGTCAGCTGCTGAAGCGTCATGCGCATGTAGAACACGGGGTCGAGCTTGAACAGATCCGGCAGCGCCTCGCGGACGGGAACGTCGTTGTCGTAGTCCTTCTTGAAGTCCTGAAGGGCGCGCAGGACAGCCGTCGTCCTGTTTTCATCGACGCCGAGGGCAAAGAGGAACAGCATGTGATACGGCCCCGTCTTTTCCGTGACGACGCCGTGGCAGTTGAGATAGCGCGACACGACAGACGCGGGGATTCCCTGTTCCTGAAGCTGTCCTTCAGGGCTCATTCCGGGCGTCAGAACCGTCACGCGGATCGGATCGACGTAGTTAAAGTCCTCGTCCGCGCCGATAAAGCCGTGCCAGCGCTCGCCGCGCGATATGGGCCAGCACTTCGCCTCGGAGATATCATCAGGCTGCCAGCACTGGAAGAACCAGTCGCGCGCCTCTTCGTTCAGCCGCGCCATCGTGCGGCGGAACTTCATCGCTTGGTCAATTGAGTTCTGAAGCAGACGCCGACCCTGATTGCCCGTCATCATCGCGGCGCCCATCTCCGCGCTGGCGACGATCGGATAGTTGGCGGACGTCGTCGTGTGCATCATGTACGTTTCGTCGAGAAGATCCGCGTCAAAAGGCCCCTTGACGTGGACGTACGACGCCTGAGCGAACGACGCCAGCATTTTGTGCGCTGAGTGCGTCTCAAAAATCGTCTTTCCGGGCGTCTCGCCGCCGCACATGCCGAACTTGTTCTCGTAAATCGGGTTAAACGGCGTGTACGGAGACCACGCGCTGTCAAAGTGAATTTTCTTGACGGGCAGGTTGGCTTTGATCCAGTTGACGTCGTACAGAAGCCCGTCATACGTGCTGTCGCTGATCACGGCGTACGTCGGCCACGAAGCGCCGGGGCGCTCTTCCAGCTTTGCGGCGATTGACTCGGCGCTGAACTCCGACGCCGGAATTCCTCCGATCATGCCGTAGGCGTTGCGCGTGGGGCGCAGATAAATCGGCGTCACGTTGCACATCATGATCAGGTGCGCCATCGACTTGTGGCAGTTTCTGTCCATCAGAACCGTGTCGCCCTCAGAGACGCAGTACATGCCGACGACCTTGTTGGCTGTCGACGTCCCGTTCGTGATGATGTAACTGCGGTCAGCGCCGTATGCGCTGGCGATGAGCTGTTCAGCGTCCTTGTGAACGCCCGTGTGGTCGAGGAGCGAGCCCATGTCGGGCACGGACACCGACGTGTCGGCGCGGAATACATTCGGGCCGAAGAAGTCGAAAAACGCGCGTCCCATGGCGTGGTGCTTATACGCCGAGCCGAGCAGATGTCCCGTCGTGCAGAACGTGTTTTTCCGCGCCTCAGCAAATTTGAACAGCGCCCGCGTGAACGGCGGCAGAAGGAGATTCTGATACCGCCGCACAGCGCGGTCAATCCGCGCCGCCGTCTTCGGCGCGCTGCGGTAGGGAAGCGGAACGGGAAACAGCGTCAGCGCCCCCGGCGCGGGCGGCTGAATCAGGCCAGCCGATTCTTTATCCGTCAGGACACAAAACGGCAGTTTCTCGTTCAGGTCGCCGGCGGCGGCAAACAGCTCAGCCCCCATTGTGTTCCAGTCGATAACAACGCCACCCGCCTGCGGATAGTCGTCAAGCATTTCAGCGAGTCCGACAGACATGACAGGACGCAGAATCCTGTACCCTCGATTTTCAAGTTCTTTAAAAAGCTCTTTCGCTTCAGGGGAGTCAAATATCGATTCCGCGGCGCGGTCAAGCAGCAGGAGCATGTTCATTCTGATTCCCCTCCCGTTGAAGAATAGATTGCCGCTGTTGTTCTTGACAGCGGACAGTGATGATTCTTTTGCCGCGTTACTTTAAACGTTTCGGGCGCAAAGCGCAAGCATTTTTTTAAAAACGCCTCAAATTTGGCTGGGGTGGCGTTATTTATCAGGATTCTCGTAGCCGTTGACCTTGCCCGTCATCTCTTCGATGTCAAGCCGCATAACGCTCAGCTTTTGCAGCATGGCGTCGGGCATGGGCGACGTCGGCCCGTTGTAGTGCTTCATCAGCAGCTCAAGCGCCGCTCGTTTTTCGCCGATGTCCGTCAGAAAGCGCACCGTCCCGCTGCCGCAGACGCAGCGGTATTTGCTGCTGTACGACGAGGGATCATGCGGATGTCTGATGATTTCCGCTCCGGCGACGGCGCTGAACGCCGCGCGCGGATTACTCTTCAGAAAGTCAATTTTCTGTCCCTCGGCAGCGCCGTGAAGGACGAGATATCCGTCGCCGATTCCGTAGTTCATCGGCACGACGTAGGGTACGCCCTCGCGGCACAGAGCCAGCTGAAGATATTCACATTCCTCAAGGACGCTGAGCATCCACTCTTTGCAGACGACTTCGCGGTCTTTTCTTCTCATTTTTTATCACTCTTTCGCAGGAATAAATACGGGCTTTCTTTAAACGGCACATGTGGTATGATACATTGTACCGTATCATAATCCTTTGAGCTATAGAACGATGAAAAAAGGGGAGAGAAAGTGTGCGCATTCTGCATACGTCAGACTGGCACCTAGGACGCCGACTCTACGGAAAAGAACGCCGAAGCGAGTACGAGCATTTTCTCGACTGGCTTCTCGGCGTCGTGTCGTCTGAGCATGCCGACAGCCTCATCGTTTCCGGCGACGTCTTTGACTCGCCGACGCCGCCGGTCTGGGCGCAGGAACTGTACTACAGCTTTCTGACCCGACTGCGCCAGACGCCGTGCCGCAGCGCCGTCATCACGGCAGGAAATCACGATTCCGCCGCGCTGCTCGACGCGCCCGCAGGACTGCTGGGCTGCCTCAGCGTCCGCGTCGTCGGCGCGCCGCGCTCCCCTCAGGACTCAGTGTTTGAGCTGCCCGACTCATCAGGCGACGCAGCGGCGCTGTGCTGCGCCGTCCCCTTTCTGCGCCGCAGAGATCTCGTGACGCCCGCGTGCGGACAGACCGCCGACGACATCCTGTGCCAGTACGGCGAAGCATTTCGCGCGCACTACGCCGCTGTCGTCTCAGAGGCGCTTTCGCGCCGAGGCGCGCGCGATATCCCCATCATCGCGACGGGGCACT
>JAXEJY010000172.1:0-13675 GCA_034101315.1 Pyramidobacter sp. | reverse complement strand
GTGCTTCAGGGCGGCGAAGATCCCTTCTTCACTGATGAAAAAATCGAGTCGATCGTCTCGAAAATCCGCGGAGGCTATCCTGACTGCGCCATTACGCTTTCAATCGGCGAGCGCAGCCGAGGGGCGTATCAGCGTTTTTTTGACGCCGGAGCCAACCGATTTCTCCTGCGCCACGAGACGGCGAATCCGGAGCACTACGCAAAGCTTCACCCGGCGCGCCAGTCGTGGCAGCGGCGCATGGACTGCCTGCACGCCTTGAAGGAAATAGGCTATCAGACGGGAACGGGCTTCATGGTGGGATCTCCGTTCCAGACGCCTGAGATGATCGTCGAGGACATTCAGTTCTTAGAGCGATTTAAGCCGGAGATGATCGGAATCGGGCCGTTTGTGCCTCAGCACAGCACGCCGCTTGGAACGTATCCGCGCGGATCGTCAGAGCTGACCGTTCTGCTGATAGGCATTCTGCGCCTTATGCACCCGCACGCGCTCATCCCGTCGACCACAGCGCTCGGCACGATTGACCCGACGGGGCGCGAAAAGGGGATTCTCGCTGGCGGCAACGTTGTCATGCCGAACTTAAGCCCGCGAAAATACCGCGCTCAGTACGCCATTTACGACAACAAAATCGCCACAGGCGAAGAGGCAGCCGAGTCACGCTCAGCGCTGGAACGGCGGATGAACTCAATCGGACGCCGACTCTTGACTGCGCGCGGGGACTTCGGCGCGGAAACAAAATCCTGATAAAGGGGGAATTTTCATGAGTCTGAATGATACGCCGCGGGCTGACCGTCTGCACATCGGCATTTTCGGCCGCCGCAACAGCGGAAAGTCGTCGCTGATCAACGCGCTGACGGGACAGTCCGTCGCCATTGTCAGCGACGTCGCCGGAACGACGGCTGACCCTGTCTACAAGTCGATGGAGATTCACGGAATCGGCCCGGTCGTCTTCATCGACACGGCGGGCTTTGACGACGTGGGCGAATTGGGAACCATGCGCGTTCAGAAATCAGGCGACGCCGTGCGCAAAACGGACATGGCGCTTCTGGTGTTCTCATCCGGCGCGTGCGGCGCGGACGAGATTGAATGGCTGAAGCGCCTTCAGTCGTCGAAGATTCCCGTGATCGCCGTGCTCAATAAAATTGACACTGTTGCCGATGTGTCTCAGTCTCTGACAAGTATTGAGCGCGCAACAGGATTGAAAGCGCTGCCGGTCAGCGCTCTGAACGGAACGGGCATAGACGCCCTGCGCGAGCGGCTCATTCAGACGGCGCCGGAAAGCGGCGAGCGCCCGTCCATCACGGGCAGTCTCTGCGCTGCCGGCGATGTCGTCGTTCTGGTTATGCCTCAGGACATTCAGGCGCCGCAGGGGCGCCTGATTCTGCCGCAGGTTCAGACGATTCGCGAGCTTCTGGATAAAAAGTGCATTCCTGTCTGCGTCACAACCGACCAGCTCGACGGAGCTCTGGCGGCGCTGAACGAGCCTCCGAGGCTGATGATTGTCGATTCTCAGACGTTCGCGGCGGTGTACCCCAAAAAGCCGGAGCGGACCAAGCTGACGTCGTTTTCTGTCCTCTTTGCCGGGTTTAAGGGTGATATCGGCGAATTTGTCCGCGGCGCGCGCGCCATCGCCGGTTTAACCGCAAGCAGCCGCGTCCTCATCGCCGAGGCGTGCACTCATGCGCCGCTTGAGGAGGATATCGGCCGCGTCAAAATCCCTCGACTTCTGCGCCAGCGTTTCGGCGACGAGCTGGGCATTGACATCGTGCGCGGCGCCGATTTCCCTGAAGACCTGTGTCCTTACTCGCTCGTAATTCACTGCGGCGCGTGCATGTTCAACCGACGCTACGTGCTCAGCCGAATCGCTCAGTGCCGCGCGCAGGGCGTTCCCATTACAAACTACGGCGTCGTCATGGCGTACATGACGGGCATACTGGAAAAAATAGACTTCGGGGCGGAGCTGAGAGCGTGACGAACAAAAATGACTTTCTCAAAAAACTTCTCCTGCCGGCGCTGATTCTGGCGCTGTGGTGGTGGGGAAGCGAGCAGAAGCTGTGGAGCGAATTTATCCTGCCGTCTCCCGCGCGCGTGTGGCGGGCGTTCGTCCAGATGGCGCAGTCAGGCGCGCTGCTCGACGACCTCACCGCCAGCGTGCGGCGCGTCGCCGTGGGATTTTCTATTTCATTTGCGTGCGCGTTCGTCATGGGACTCTCTGCCGGCTGCCGCCACGCGCGCTCCGGCGGGCACATCGTCGAGTTTCTGCGGCACGTGCCGCCGCTGAGCCTGATCCCCATGCTGATTTTGTGGTTCGGAATCGGCGAAGCATCCAAGACCGTGCTCATTGTCCTGGCGACGTTTTTCCCGATGTACATGAGCGTCCGCAAGGGGTTTTCCGGCGCGAGCGCTAAGCTCATTGAAGTCGGGCGCACGATGGGCTTTTCCCGATGGAAAATTTTTTCCAGAATCATGTTTCCCTGCGCTGTTCCCGACATTCTCAACGGCATGAGAATCGGCGTCGGCTACAGCTGGCGCGCCATTATCGGCGCGGAGATGATCGCAGCGTCCAGCGGTTTGGGCTACATGATCTTGGACGCGCAGCAGATGTCGCGCTCCGACAAAGTGATTGCCGGCGTGTTTGTCATTGGCGCTGTCGGATATCTGACGGACAAAGTTCTTGCCGCTGTCGTCACGCGCGCGGCGCCGACGGGAGGCGATCCGATTGGCTAGGCTTCAGGTTGCCGGACTGAAGAAAGTTTTTGATAACAACGGAACTCCGTTGCCTGTCTTAAACGGAATTGACATGACATTAGACGACGGAGATTTTTTTGTCGTTGCCGGTCGAAGCGGCTGCGGAAAGACGACCCTTCTGCGAATTCTTGCCGGATTGGAGCGCTGCGACAGCGGAAGCGTCAGCGCTCCGTCAGATATGCGCGTCGGCATGGTGTTTCAAGAGCCGCGGCTCATGCCATGGCTTTCTGTCTACGACAACGTAGCGTTCGGCGTTGAGCAGCCTCAGCGCGACGCCATTATGCGGCTCATTCACGACGTTCGCCTGGACGGTTTTGAGAACATGCGCCCGTCCCAGCTTTCCGGGGGAATGCAGCACCGCGCGGCGCTTGCCCGCGCTCTAGCCGTCGAGCCGGATATTCTGCTGATGGACGAGCCGTTTGCCGCGCTGGACTACTTTACGCGCATGGCGATGCAGGAGCTTTTGACAGAGCTGTACCTCAGCCGCCGCGTGACGGTCGTCTTTGTGACGCACAGCATTGACGAGGCGCTGATCCTCGGACGGCACGCGGCGGTCATGGGCGGCGGACGAATCACGAAGACGTGGGACCTGAGCGGTTTTGACTACCCGCGCGACCTGTCCAACAAAGCTCTGGCGGAGACAAAGCGCGAAATTCTGTCGTGCATTATGAATCCGGCGTGACGCCGAGACGAAAAACAGGGAGGAATGACCGTGAGAAAATGTGTTCTGCTGGCGGCGCTTCTGTGCGCTGTCGTTTTGTGCAGCCCCGCCGCTGCCGCGCCGAAAGAGATCTCTCTGACGTACATCAAACCTCCGCTCAACGTGCCGAGCATCGTCGAGCGGAGGCTGGGCTTCTTTTCGCGCGCATTTGCGCCGTTCGGCTGCTCCGTCGTCTACTCGCCGCTGACGAACGGGCCGGATCAGGTTCGCGCCCTTGCTGCGGGGGACGTGCATTTCTTAAACGCCGTCGGCTCAACGAGCGTCTTTCTCTCGGCGTCCAACGGCGCTGACGTGAAAATCCTGTCGATTTTCGGGAGGTCGCCGCAGGCGTTCAAGCTGGTGGCAGCGAAGGATTCGCCTCTGTCGCGCCCCTCTGACCTGCGCGGCAAGCTCGTCGGCGGGCCGCGCGGGACAATTCTTCACGAGCTCCTCGCCGCGTGGCTTGCCGAGGACGGCATGACGGTGCGCGACGTCAAATTCGTCAACATGGGCATTGCCGCGGCTCAGGCGGCGCTCGCCGCCGGAAAGATCGACGTCGCCATGGTGACGGGCATTCCCGCGTGGAGAATGGCGCGTTCGGGCTACAAAGTCCTGCGCGACGGGAGCGGAATCGTCAACGGCGAAATCCTGACCGTGACGACGGGACGCTTTGCCGCAGAAAATCCCGAACTCGTCCGGGCGTTCATGGCGGCGAAGCGCGAGGTCCTGCAATGGATGCGCGACAATCCTGAAAAGACGCTGGAAATCGTCATGGAAGAGATGGGACTGACGCGCGAAGAAGTTGAGGACATGCACGCGCAGTACGATTTTTCCATGGACATCGCGCCGTCAGACGTTGAAGGGCTTCAGAAGACCGTCGACTTCATGACCCAGCAGGGCATGACCGCAGCGCCGGTCAGCGTTGCCGACCTGATTTTAAAAGTCGAGGACTAATTTTCACATCGGATTGTGCGGTATAATTTTGCGCGCACGATATGAAGCTGATATTGATCGGTACAAATTGATCTTTGAAGGAGCGTATGTCTCATGCGTCATGTTGAACACAGTGATCTGCTGAAATTTAAGTTTCTCGCGCGGCCTCAGTTTTCGCCTGACGGCAGAAAAATTGCCTACGTCGTCAGCACGGCTGACACGGCGAAGGACGGGTACAACTCTGATATCTGGCTGTACAGCCTTGACAGCGGCGAAAACCGCCAGCTGACTTTTACGCACTCAGAAAAGCTGTTCGCGTGGAGCCGCAGCGGCGACTCCATCGTCTTTTCGTCGTCGCGCGGCGCTCTGCCCAAAGGGAGCACTCGCTTCTACGAGCTTCCTCTGTCGGGCGGCGAAGGGCGCGAGCTGTTCACCGCTGACCGCGCGGTCAGCTCAATTCATGACCTCGGCGGCGGGCGCTGGCTCGTCACTGCCGTCTATGAGCCGGAGTTCGACAACCCCGAAGAGGCGGACTACTGCGTCATTGAACAGCTTCCGTTCCTCGCCAACGGCAAAGGGATTATCTGCCAGCGCCGCACGGCTCTGGCGGTGTACGACGCGGCGGCAGGGGAGCTGAAGCGTCTGACGCCGTCCAAGATGGAGGTTGAGCACATCTGTGTCAGCCCCGACGGAGCAAAAGTCCTTTTTGTCGGTCAGGAGTACACCGACGTCAAGTCGCCTCTCAACCATGTGTATGAGCTCGACACGTCAAGCGGCGAATGTGTCTGTCTGAGCGAGGGGCTGAAGTTCGGCTTCAAATACGCCGGCTGGTTTGACGGCGGCGTTCTGGTGTCGGGCAGCGATCAGAAGTCTGTCGGCGTCAATCAGAATGTTCAGTTCTTCTTCCTGAAGGACGGAGAGCTGACGTGCATGACGCCTCAGCTTGACAGCAGTCTGCACAATTCTGTCGGCAGTGACTGCCACTACGGTCTTGCCGACAGCGGCTGCAATTTTGCGCCTGACGGCGGCAGAATTGTCTACTGCTCCACGGACAGCTATGTCAGCCGGCTTCACACGATTGACCCGGCTGGGAATCAGGAGACGCTGACGCGTGAGCTGCTCTCCGTTGACAACTGGGATTGGAAGGATGGAACGGCTGCTGTCATCGGTTTCCGCGGTCTCAATCTTCAGGAGCTGTATCTGGTCAAAGACGGGACAGAAACGCAGCTGACGCACCACAACGACAGCGTGTTCAACGGCGTAGAGCTTTCACAGCCGCAGTACGTCCAGGTCGACAACGGCGAGGGCTGGCTGCTCGACGGCTGGTACATGAAGCCCGCCGGATACGTTGAAGGCAAAAAGTACCCTGCGATTCTGCACATACACGGCGGCCCCAAAGGCGTTTTCGGCGCGAACTATTTCCACGAAATGCAGTGCTGGGCGGCGCGCGGCTACGTTGTCATCTACACCAACCCGCGCGGCAGCGACGGACGTCCGGGGGGATTTGACGACATTCGGGGCTTCTACGGCGTGAAGGACTACCATGATCTGATGGTCTTTACCGACTGGTGCGTGAAAAACCTGCCGTTCATCGACGAGAAAAACGTCGGCGTCACGGGCGGATCGTACGGCGGATATATGACCAACTGGATCATCACGCAGACGGACTTCTTCAAGGCGGCAGTCGCTCAGCGCAGCATCAGCAACTGGGTCTCAAAGTTCGGCAGCTGTGATATCGGCTATTACTACGTCGCCGACCAGCACATGGGAACGCCGTGGGACAGCCCTGAGCAGGCGTGGCAGGAGTCGCCGCTCAAGCACGCTGCTAATGTAAAGACGCCTCTGCTGCTGATTCAGTCGAACGACGACTATCGCTGCGAGCGCGATCAGGCGTTTCAGATGTTCACCGCGCTGAAGGTTCTCGGCGTCGAGTGCCGCATGTGCCTGTTCTTCGGCGACAACCACGAGCTGAGCCGCTCAGGCCATCCGCGCAGCCGCCTTGCCCGCCTGCGCGAGATTACGGCGTGGTTCGACTCTCATCTTGAACGGAAATAAAAATGCGCATGAAAAAAGCGGCGTCACAGATTGTGCAGTGACGTCGCTTTTTTCATGCGACTGCATGGCAATGGGTTACCACGATATGCTGAGCCCGCCGGACTGCTGCTTTTTCCTCAAAATTTCCGCCGTGACGAGGACGTTTTGAGCAAGGTAGCCTTTAGGGCGTACCTGGCGCTCAAGATAGTCCTGAACGCTTGTGAGGACACCGCGCACGATATCTTCACCGCGCGGGCCGACCGTGGCGGCAAGAGTTCCGTTTCTCACGGCGAACACGGCTGACGGAATGAGGTCGACGCCGCCGACTGGAATATTGAGTTTTCTCTCTTCAATCAGATCAGACACGCCGAGCGCCATCAGGTCGTTGGCGCAGAAAACGGCGCGCGGCGCGGCAGACAGAAGCTGCTTTGCCGCCCTGTATCCGCCTTCGCGCGTGAAGTCGCTCCACACGACGGGGAGCGTCGGACAGCCGGCGTCGGCGGCGGCTGCAAGAGCCCCCTCAACGCGCCCTCTGCCCTGACGCGCGCTTTCAGGCCCGCCGATGCACGCCAAAGACCCGGTCGCATCGCAAGACTGCTTCAGAAGCTCTGAGGCGCACAGGCGTCCCTGTTCACGAAAACTGCAGACCGGCAGAGGAACGTAGTTGGACATGACGCATGTCAGCTTGGGGTCGCATTTCGGGCCGACGTCGAACATGACGCAGTCCGTGTGCGCGCCGGCTGCTTCGCGCGCCAGCTCCTGACTGTCAAGCGGATTGACGATGAGCGCGTCAAGGCCGCATGTCAGAAGACGCTGGCACAGACCTGCCTGCACGCTGATATCGCGCGGCGGGTCGGTAAAAAACATCTCGGAGCGGAACGGGTACTCAGGCAGAAACTTGCGGTACCACAGCATCTGTTCCTGCCAGAACGGATTTTCCTGATCTCCGAACAGAATTCCAACGTGCCAGGTCATAAAGACATTCCTCCTTGTGTCGTCTGCGCGAAAAGCGCGGCGGGCGATATACAGCGGCAGTTTATTGCTGTACGCTTGAAATAAAGCGGCTGATTCTGGGGTTCGTGCTGTTGAAGATCATTTCCGGAGCGCCCTGCTCCAGAATGACGCCGCCTTCCATGAAAAGGACGCGGTCAGACACCTGACGGGCAAAGCGCATTTCGTGCGTGACAATGATCATGGTCGTCGTGCGGCTGTCTGCCAGACGGCGGATGACGCTGAGCACTTCGCCGACGAGCTCAGGATCGAGCGACGACGTGGGCTCGTCGAACAGCATGACTTTCGGCTTGACGGCAATCGCGCGGCCGATGCCGACGCGCTGCTGCTGACCGCCGGACATGTGCGCCGGATAGGCGTCGCGCTTGTCCGCCAGTCCGACCGACTCAAGAATTTCCATCGCGCGCTTCTCTGCATCCGCGACAGGAACGTGCTGAACCTGAACCATCGGCTCCATGATGTTTTCCAGCGCCGTCATGTTCTTGAAAAGATTGTACGACTGGAAGACCATGGCAGTTTTGCCGCGCAGAGCGTAGATGTCGCGCCGACGCGCCTTTGATGCGTCGACGCACACGCCGTCAATGCAGACCGTGCCGGCGGTGGGTTTTTCAAGGTAGTTCAGACAGCGCAGAAAAGTCGATTTGCCCGTGCCCGACGGTCCGATGACGGACACCACTTCGCCCTCGTTCACGGACAGGTCAATATGCTTTAGAACTTCAAGACTGCCGAATCTCTTTTGCAGCCCCTGAACGGTTAAAATCGGCTGAGCCATTTATTTCCCCTCCTGCACGTACGGTCTGTTCATGCGCTTTTCAAGCATTGCCTGGCCTCGGTTGACGCAAGACAGGATGACCCAGTAGATAATCAGCAGCGCAAGATAGCCTTCAAAATAGCGGAAATTGAGATTGACTCGGTTTTTGGCGAACGCCGTCATGTCCATGACGCCGACGGTGAAGCAGAGCGACGTGCTCTTGAAGAGGTTGGCAAAGCTGTTTGCCATGCCGGGCACTGCCGTGCGGGCAGCCTGAGGCAGAATGATGCGCTTTACCGTCTGCCACGGCGTCAGCCCGATGGAAACGCCGGCTTCAAACTGACCGCGCTCAATCGACGCGATGGCGCCTCTGATGTTCTCCCCCATGTAGGCGGCGAAGCTCAGAGAGAGCACGATAATCGTCGCCCAGTAGTTGGATATCGACTTGATGAACGAAAACGACTGAGAAAGCCCGTAGTAGAACACAAAAAGCTGAGCGATAAAAGGCGTGCTGCGGAAAAACGACGTAAAGACAGCGGAAAACTGGCAGAGCACAGGCACGTTGTAATGGCGGACGAGCGCCAGGACAAGACCGATGAGGACGGAGAAAAACAGCGACAGCAGAGAAATGACGACAGTGTTTTCAAATCCCTCTAAGATGATGGGGAACATCTCGAGGAAGTAGTTCAGCTCAAACGACATGGCGAGTCTCCTTCAAACGATGCGGCGTTCATCTTGAAAAAAGCGGCAGGTTGCCCCAAGAGGGCGCCTGCCGCTGAGAGTTAAGCGTACAAGACTTAAGTTACTGAGCGTTTGCCGCCATGTATTCCTTGGCGGGCTTCGTCTCCATGACGTCGATGCCGAACCACTTTTTGCTGATCTCGCGGTGCGTGCCGTCGGCAATAATGTCAGCAAGAGTCTTGTCGACCATGGCGCGGATTGCCTTGCCGCGCTCCGTGCGCGTGAAGGGATATCCGTTGACTTCCGTGTAGATGGGGTTGTCGACGTCGACAGATTTCAGCTTCAGCTCAGGGTTCTTCTTCATGAAGTAGGGAAGAACGAGGTAAGCGCAGGGGCTGGCGTCGGCGCGGCCCATGTTGACTTCCTGAAGCGTCGTGTTGAACGATTCATACATGGGTTTAAGAACCTTGTTCTCCGGGTCAAGCGCCTTGACGAACTCATTCATAGCGCTGCCTTCAGTGAGGGCGATCTTCTTGCCAGCCATGTCAGCCCAGGACTTGATGCTGTCGTTGTCAATTCTGACGGTCAGGCAGTAGGGGCTGAAGAAGAAAGGACGGGTGAAGTCATATTTCTCCTTGCGGGCGGGCGTGATGCTGACCTGCTTTGCCACGGTGTCAGCGTTGCCCATTTCCATCTCGCCGAACGCGCCGGGGATGTCGATGCGGATAAACTCAACGCTGTAGCCGTTGCGCTTTCCGATCTCTCTCCACAGGTCGATTTCAAAGCCTGACCACTCTTTTTTCACGTCATCGTAGATGGTGAAAGGAACATACGAACCCGGCGTCGCGATGCGGAGAACTTTCTCCTCGGCGGCTGCCATGCCTGCGGCGGCGCACAGAACTGCGGCTGCGCACAGAACTGCTGAAAGAACGCGTTTCATGATTGTTTTCCTCCCGAATCGTGTGATTGGTGTCACTATTTCCATAAAGCGATAAAGATTATAGCTTAAAGTTTTTAAATTAGCTAGCAACTGAGAGCATGTCTATTGCATAGAGTTTTGATTGAAAATAGTGATAAAAGACGTCTTTTTGCATAAATAAAACAGTGTATAAAAATATGTTTGAAAACAGTTCCGAACGCTCTTGATTTAGTTATGCTTTTGCGAGGAGGCGGCGTGCGTTCAGTTTGGATTATTAAGTTTAGTTAAAGTGATGAAAAAGAGTCCGCGGCAAATGCGCTGAAAAACTGGCGGCAGGCGGCTGAAAAGAAGGGCAAGAAAAAGCGGCAGACGGCGCGAAGACCGTATGCCGCTTGAGCGCTGTGCGTAAAATCTGACTTACTGAGCGTTTGCCGCCATGTACTTCTTGGCAGGCTCCGTCTCCATGACGTCGATTCCGAACCACTTTTTGCTGATTTCGCGGTGCGTGCCGTCGGCAATAAGGTCGGCAAGTGTCTTGTCGACGATAGCGCGGAGGGCTTTGCCGCGCTCCGTGCGCGTGAACGGGTATCCGTTGACTTCCGTGTAGATAGGGTTGTCAATGTCGACAGATTTCAGCTTCAGCTGAGGATTTTTTTTAAGGAAGTAGGGAAGAACAAGATAGGCGTAGGGGCATGCGTCGGCGCGGCCCATGTTGATCTCCTGAAGGATGACGCCGCTGGACTCGTACATCGACTTGATGACTTTGTCCTCCGGGTCAAGAGCTCTGACGAACTCGTTCATGGCGCTGCCTTCGGCAAGGGCGATCTTCTTGCCCGCCATGTCTGCCCACGAATTGATACTGTTGTCATCAACGCGGACGGTCAGGCAGTAGGGGCTGAAGAAGAAAGGACGCGTGAAGTCGTATTTCTCCTTGCGGGCAGGAGTGATGCTGATCTGCTTGGCCACGGTGTCAGCGTTGCCCATTTCCATCTCGCCGAACGCGCCGGGAAGGTCGATGCGGATAAACTCAACGCCGTAGCCGTTGCGCTTGGCAATCTCTTTCCACAGGTCGATTTCAAAGCCAGACCACTCTTTTTTCACGTCGTCGTAGATGGTAAACGGGGTATACGAACCCGGCGTGGCGATACGGAAAACTTTCTCCTCCGCGGCGGCTGTGCCGAAAGCGGCGCACAGAACGGCGGCAGCGCACAGAACTGCTGACAGAACGCGTTTCATATTTTTTGCCTCCCGAATAGTGTGATTGGTGTCACAATTTCCATAAAGCGATAAAGATTATATCTTAAAGTTTTTAAGCCGGCTAGCGGTTTCAAGTGCGCTTATTTCAGAAAGTTTTTGCTGAAATGCCGGGAACAAAACAACGATTTTCATAAAATTTAGTGCTTGTGAATATAAATTAATAGAAAAGAGATAAAAACGATTGAAAGAGTTATACAGCAGACTCTTTTGCCGCCCAAAAAGAGGTCTTTTCAGCAAAAACGCTGAAAAGACCTCCGCTGACAGACTCAAAGCTATTTCATTTCAAAAACGCTGCCCGTGCTGTTGACGAATGAGTTCTCCGGGAACTGCTCAAGGAACATCTTCTTCGCCACAGGACCGGTGCAGTGGGAAAGTCCGAGGTGCTGAATTCCAAGACCCTTGAACAGATCGATGCAGTCCTGAATCTGCTTGGGCGAGGCGTCGAGGAGATGGAATCCGCCGACAACGGCGTAAACCTGCTTGCCCGTGCGCTCTTTGACAGCGTTGACGATGTTGACGATACCCGTGTGCGAGCAGCCCGTCACGATGACGATACCCTTGCTGGTGTCGACGGCGACGGCGACCTCTTCGTCAAAGTCATCGACGTAGAATCTGCCGTCCTCCGCCTTGACGAGCATCTTCGGGTCAAGCGGCACTCGGGTGAATCCGCCGTGAATGGCGACGCCGGGAGCGATTTCAACGACATTCTTGTCGAGGTATTTGACGGCGATTCCCTTTTCGGCAAGGTCTTTCTCGGTGAAGTTGATTCCGAGCTGGAAGTAGCCGGGCTTGCCGTCGGTGAAGTCGAGCTTCTGTCCCGTGATGTCGTCGTAATATTTTGCCTGAGCGCCGTCAAAGAAGCAGTCCTTGACGACAAGCGTTCTGTCCTTGGCGCCGTAGGCGTCGAAATACTTCAGAACGCCTCCGCAGTGGTCGTAGTGCGCATGGCTCAGAACCATTGTGCTGCAGCCGGCGAGATCGACGCCGAGGGCTTTTGAGTTTTCGATGAACTGACCGGCCTTCGCCGTGTCAAAGATGATCTTAGCGCCGCCCTTCTCGATGACCGCCGAGAAACCAAACTCCGCCTTAACCTCTGAGTGCCCTTCATTCGTGTTTTCCGAGAGCGTAATGACCTTCAGACCGTCGCCAGTCGTCTCAGAAAAACCCGTCGAAACCGCCGCCGCCGGAAGAGCCGCGCACAGAAGAGCACATACCGCCAGAGCAAAACACTTCTTCATCGCTAAAACTTCCTTTCACGAAAATGCGCCGAACGCCTGTCATTGCGGCTTGGGGGAAACTTCGGAGAGCTCCGGAAAGCCGACATGATAAACATCAGCGATAATGATTATACATATCTGTTTTAGGTGTGTCAGATACGGCTGCACGGCAAAGGGGGGTGATGGCTGATGAACAACGGATATTATTTGCGATTTTGCGGAAAAATCTGCTGGGATTGTGACTAATTGATTCTATTCGCGGGGCAGAGATGAACTGAAAAATAGGAATGATATTTTTGATAAAGAGTCTAAATGTTGTTTGATTATTCCGATTTTGTGCTATACTCCAGACGATATCTTAGAAACGCGATGATTGGGGTGCTCGAATGGAATTTTTGACGGTGACGCGAACTGCAGAAAAATGGGGCATATCAGCCCGCCGCGTCCGGCTGCTTTGCGCGAGCGGAGCAATTTTCGGGGTAACTCGAAAGGGGAATCTTTACATGATTCCTGCCGGCGCCGAAAAACCTCTTGATCGGCGCAGACTTCCCAACAGAAAAAAGCGCGGCGAGTTTGCGGAAATCCTGACCGCAGTTGATGTAAAAAGAGCAAAGCTCGACCGCTGCCGCCCCCTGACAGAAGGAGAAATCCAGCGGCTTCGCAGCGAATTCATCGTGGACTGCACATACAACTCCAACGCGATTGAGGGCAACACCCTGACGCTGAGGGAAACAGCGCTGGTTCTTGAGGGGATGACCATTGACACAAAACCGCTCAAAGAGCATTTGGAAGCCGTCGGGCATCGCGACGCGTTTCTTTATATTGAAGAAATTGCGCGGAACACATCGCGTCTGCGCGAAGCGGAAATTCGCACGATTCATTCACTGGTGCTGATGGACAGACCGCATGACAAAGGCACGTATCGGCGCATTCCAGTCGCCATTGCCGGGGCATATACGGAACCGGTACAGCCGTGGCTGATTGAATCGAAAATCGCTGAGCTGCTTGCAGCCAATGAAAAAAGAAAGAAAACGATGCACCCAATCGAGCGCATTGTCCGCTTTCATCTTGAATTCGAGGGGATTCATCCGTTTATTGACGGCAACGGCAGAACAGGACGCCTGATCCTGAACTTAGAGCTCATCCGCAGCGGATATCCGGCAATCAACGTCAAATTTGCGGACAGAAAAAGGTATCATGACGCGTTTGACGTGTTTTATCGCGACAGAAAGGCAGACGCGATGATCCAGCTCGTCGCCCAATACGTTAGCGAGCGCCTTGAACAGTATCTTGAAATTCTGTCAAAAGGGTAGTGAGCGGGGTATGGTATCTGAAAAAAGGAGCGCAACGGGAAAGCGGGCGAGTTGTCAAAAAACAAATAAGCCCCATTACCGGTGCGGGGTTTTGTGGGCAACAGAAGTAAAAAA
>JAXEJY010000171.1:0-2727 GCA_034101315.1 Pyramidobacter sp. | reverse complement strand
TACGCGACCGCGTTTACACAAAATATTTTACGCTCTCAATTTTATTAAATCAAAAGAGATTAAAGAGCTTAACTTATAGTAACTTTTCACTGCCTCCCAAGCCCCGCGTTTTTTACGGCACAAAAAATCAGTAATACTGCCCTTTCGACATGAGAGAACGAGCGTCTATACTGTGCGCAAAATGTGTCGAAACAGTCGGTTCTGCCGTTGCCGAATCTCAAGTAAGGGGGAAAACACATGAAAATCGCTGTCGTTTTATTTCTCGCTGTCACGTGCGCTCTGGGATTCTTCCTTTCGTGGGCTTTTGAGCTTCAGCCGCTTGAAGAGAGCAGAAAATCGTGCTGATTAAAAACAGCGGCAAAAAAATCTGTGCAGTATAGAAAAGGCGCTCTGCAAAGAGCGCCTTTTCTATACTGCATACAGCTTTCAGACGCGGCGCGGGTGTGATAGAATCAGCATGATGTTTCAAAAAACAACACAAAAACCAGAGGGTATAGTTTTTATAACTTCCCTCAGCACTATCTGAAAGAAATGGAGAGATCTGGCAATGGCTTACAACTTTGACACGATTATTGAGCGCCGCGGAACTGAGAACACAAAATGGGACGGTCTGAAAGAGCGTTTCGGCAAAGACGACCTTCTGCCTCTGTGGATTGCCGACATGGACTTTCCTGCGCCCGAGTGCGTTTCTGAAGCAGTCCAGAAGCGCGCGGCGCATCCCATTTACGGCTATCCTGCCATTCCTGCCAACCACTACGACAGTTTTATTGCGTGGGAAAAGCGCCACATGGGCTGGGACGTCAAAGCTGAGTGGCTGGGCTACGTTCCCGGCGTCGTCGGCGGCGTCGCTGCGGCGCTGATGGGATTCACCGCTCCGGGCGACGGCGTCGTCATCATGCCTCCCGTTTATCATCCCTTCCGCAACACGCTCATCGCTCAGGGGCGCACGGTCATCAACAACCCGATGAAGCTGGTCAACGGCCGCTATGAGATCGACTTCGAAGACCTTGCCGCAAAAGCCAAGCTCGCCCGCGCCATTATTCTGTGCAGCCCTCACAACCCCACGGGCCGCTGCTTCACCCGCGAAGAGCTCCTCAAAATTGAAGCAATCTGCCGCGAAAACAGCCTGACGGTTATCGCCGACGAAATTCACTCCGACATCGTCTACAGCGGACACACGCACATTCCGTTCGCTACGATTTCCGACTGGGCGCGCGAGCATTCCGTCACGCTCATGGCTCCCAGCAAGACGTTCAACATCGCCGGACTTGTCGCGTCCATCTACATCGTTCCCAACGCCAACCTGCGCGCTCAGATGGATCACATCGTCAAGGGCTGCATGCACATGGGCGGCGGAAATGTCTTCGCGCTCATCGCCTGCCGCGCGGCATATGCCGGCGGCGAAGAGTGGTATCAGGGACTCATCAGATACCTTGAGGGCAACATCGCATGGCTCGAGGCTGCTCTGGCAGAGCGCGTCCCTCAGATCCGCCTGATTCACCCTGAAGCGACGTACATTCCTCTGCTCGACTGCCGCGACCTGAACATGCCCGGCGACGAGCTTCAGAGATTCATGCTCGACGAGGCGAAAGTCGCCATGAACGAGGGAACGCTGTTCGGCGCTGAAGGCGAAGGTTTCTGCCGCATCAACATCGCCACACCGCGCGCCTATCTGGAAGAGTTTGTCGCCCGTGTCGAAAAAGCCCTGAAAAACCGCGCCTAGCGCACGACAAAAAACTCATCGCAAAAAATCCGGAGCACGACACGCGTCTTGCTCCGGATTTTTTATGTTCAATGAATCATCAAAAGCAAGCTATACAATCCCCGTCCCCCATGCAAAGATAAGCATGACGAGGCTCATGCCCCACAGCGGCACAAACGAAAAGCGGATGTGGTCTTTCAGTTCCGCGCCGACGAGCCCGATGGCGAGGAATGTCGTCGCGACGCAGGGACTGACGGACAGAGCGACATTTTCGCCGATGAGCATAGCGCGCGCGACCGCCTCAAGCGTCACGCCGTGCGGCGCGACCGTCTCGCCGATGAGAGGAAGCACGGCGTAGTAATACGGATCAGGCCCCATAATCATTCCCAGAGGCGCTCCCAGCGCGCCGATGATGAGGTGAAGGTACTTCTGAAGTCCGGCAGGGAGCACGTCGATAAGGACTTTTGCCATCTGAGTAATCATTCCCGTGTTCGCGAATACGCCCAAGAAAATTCCGGCGCACAGAAGCGTCATCGTAAGACCGATGCAGTTGGGAGCGTGGACGCACAGACGCCGCTGCTGCTCTTTAAGATCCGGATAGTTGACCGCCAGCGCAATGACGCAGCCGAAGAGGAAAATCACGTATGCCGGAATTTTCGTCCAGATAAGCCCTGCGATCAGCAGCACTGTCAGAATGACGTTAAAGGCGTACAGCTTGGGGCGTTTCAGAGAGACATCAGCGTTCTCGCCGCTTTCCTCTGCCAGCTCAATATCCAGATGAGCCAGGTCAGCGCCTGCGGCGGCAAGACGGCGTTTTTCAACTCGCCCCAAATACACCGCCAAAAGAAGCGACAGCGCCATTCCGAATGCCTGCATGGGAATCATGCTCAGCCAGAGCTGATTGGCATCGCCGTGAATTGCGGTTGCGGCGCGGATCGTCGGTCCGCCCCACGGCACGAGATTCATGACGCCGGTTGCCGAGCTGACCAGCAGGAGGAGAACCAGCGGACGCAGCCCCAGTTTTT
>JAXEJY010000170.1:0-3786 GCA_034101315.1 Pyramidobacter sp. | reverse complement strand
TCGCGTGGGCAACCGGCGGCTGTCTTGTTCCGCCGGACGTCGTCGAGACATACCTTCACACAAAAATGCAGTGATGAATCATGCGCGCGGCTATTCGCGCGCCACAGAGAAGATCAATGTAAAGAGATGAGGAGATGGTGTTCATGCAGCGCGAACTGTTCGCTATCGCTGCGGCGTTCGGCTTTCTTATTTTCGCCTCCAGACGTCTGAAGCTCTGGCACGGCGTGATTCTCTGCCTGACGGGATGCGTCATGTCGCTGTGCGCAGGTCACGCGCCGGCGCAGACGGCAAGATATTTCCTTTCCGTTTTCACTTCCGCCGGAACGGTGAAGACGATTGCCGTCGTCATCGAGATCGGTGTTTTAAGCGTTCTCATGAAACATTACGGCATACTTGACAGGCTCGTTCTCGCTTTTGAAAAAGTGTTCGCGTCAGAACGCACGATCATGATGCTCCTGCCTGCCACGTTCGGAATGCTGTCCGTTCCAGGCGGCGCTCAGCTTTCATCGCCGTTTGTCAATCAGATCGGTCAGGACCTCAACATGCCCGTCGCCAAGCGCGCCGCCGTCAACATTTCGTTCAGGCATATCGCGTACATGGTTCTGCCCACGGCGTCAAGCATGATCGTCTTTTCAAGCCTTGTGCCGAATCTCAGCGTCTACAAGCTCATCGGGCTCAATATCGTCTACGCGCTGATCATTCAAAGTGCAGCGTACTATGTGCTTCTGAAAGACTATCCGCCCACCTCCCTCGGCAGAAAGCTCAATCGGCGCGAAGGACTGTGGGAGCTTGCGCAGTATCTGTTTCCGATCTATGTCATCATCCTGCTGAACGGTCTTTTCGGCGTTCAAATGTACATCAGCGTCTTCCTCAGCCTCATCTTTGTCGCGCTCATCTGGGGACGGCGCGACCTGGGCGGCTACTGCCGCGTTTTCGTCAGCGGCGTCAGCCTTAAAGTTTTCATCATGATGACCGGCGTGTTTTTCATGCAGAACGTCATCAAAGACCTCGGAAGCGTCATGGGCGGTTTTTCAGCGCTCTTCGCTCAAAGCTCAGGATTTGCTGCGCTGCTCGTTCTTTCGGCGACGTGCATATTTTTCGCCGCGACAAGCGGGCTGAGCTATGTCGCCCTGGGCGTGGCGACCCCGTTGGTGCTCAGTTTGAATCTTCCCCCGACGCAGGAGCTTTTGTACTGCTTCGCCATTTACACGATGGCGTTCAACGGCTACTACTACTCGCCGCTTCACCTGTGCCAGCTTCTGACCGTGCAGCAGATGGAATGTCCCGCATCAGGCCTCTACAAAGAGTACGCTCCAATGCTGCTGACAAGCCTAGTCTCAGTGTTCGTTCTCTTTTACGTGTACCACTTCATCTTTGTATAAACAGCGCAGGGGAGATGTCTCATATTGGACATCTCCCCTGTTTCTGCTGTCTCCTAATCAGTCCTCCGTGCTTTTCGGCGGACGCTGGTGCGACGCTTTAATGTGCTTCCCGCAGCAGATAAAATAGACATATTCAGCGATGTTCGTCGCGTGATCGCCGGCGCGTTCAAGGATTCTGGCGATATCAAGAAGCCGCCACGCGCGCTCAATGCGCTCCGGATTCTCGATCATCAAGATGATGAGGTCACGGAGAATCTGCTTCTCAAGCGTGTCAACGCGGTCGTCAAGACAAAAAACTTCCTGAGCCAAAGGCGCGCAGTTGCTGCTCAGAGCGTCAGCGCACTGTTCGAGCATCGTTCCAACAGTCTCTGCCATCTGAGGGATGTCGACAAGCGGTTTCAGCGGCTCCTGCTCGACCAGCTTAATCGCCGTCGAGGCGATATTTTTGCCGTAGTCGCCAATCCGTTCAATGTCGCGCGCCATCAGCATCATCGACGTGACGGACCGCAAATCGCGCCCCACTGGCTGAAACGCGGCAATAAAACTGAGACAGTCAGCTGTGATGGCGTCCGTCAGGCAGTTGATCCTCTCGTCGTCTGCCAAAACCTGCCGCGCAGCTTCAGCATCTCTGTCGCGCAGAGCACAGACCGACTTTTCCAGAGCTGCTCCCGCCAGAGCCATCAGACGCAGCGTGCTGTTTGTAATCGTCTCAAGCTCTTTTTCAAGAAGCGGAACTTTCTTTTCAATGCCGCAATGATATGCCATGAGTGTCATTCATCCTCTCATTCCAGTCCATACTGCGGAGTGTGAGTTTTTCCCCCGTCCAGCCTGATTCTAACATAGCAGACATCAAATGACAAAACGGCGCCGCTTTGTTTCTGACTAGGAGGGGAAAATATCAGGATGTTCCTTTGCACCATAAATTTTAAGCACAGATCGCTTTTTTCTGATAAACTTATCGCGTTTTGAGTGAAAATTGGCCGCACACATAAAAACACGACAATGAGGTGATTTTTCATGAAGTACGATCCGCATTACAATCCATTCCCCTCTCGCCGCAACATCATTTACGGCTCACGCGGCATGGTCGCCACATCACACCCGCTGGCAGCGCAGGCAGGGCTTGAAATTCTGAAGCAGGGCGGAAACGCAGTAGACGCCGCCATCGCCACGGCAGCTGCTTTGACTGTCGTCGAGCCTACGAGCAACGGACTTGGCAGCGACTGCTTCGCGATTATCTGGAAAGACGGGCGTCTGCACGGCATGAACGGCAGCGGACGCGCCCCCTTGGCTTTTAAGCTGAAAGAGTTTCAGCGCCGCGGCTGGCAAAAAGTTCCTGAGTGCGGCTGGGCCTCAGCCACCGTTCCGGCAGCCCCTAAAGGCTGGGCAACGCTGGCGCAGTCGATGGGACGCCTCAAACTGGCGCAGTCCCTTGCGCCCGCAGTCAGCTATGCGTCTCGCGGACACGCCGTTGCGCCGACGGTTGCTCTGAACTGGCGGCGCTGTTTTGAGGGATACAAAAAGACGTTCATCGGCAAAGAGTTTGAGCCGTGGTTTGACACGTTTGCCCCCGGCGGCAGAACGCCCGACGCCGGCGAGCTGTGGAAGAATCCCGATCAGGCAAAAACACTTGAACTGATCGGCACAACCGACGCAAAAGCGTTCTATGAGGGAGAAATCTCCGAAAAAATACTGAACTGGTCCATGACGACGGGCGGTTATCTGTGCGAAAAAGACCTTCTGACGTGCGAGCCTGAATGGGTTGACCCCATCAGCGTCAATTACCGCGGCTACGACGTGTGGGAAATTCCGCCCAACGGTCAGGGCATTACAGTTCTCATGGCGCTGAACATCCTGAAAGGATTTGATTTTATCAGCCACGATGACGCCGCGATCTTCCACCGTCAGATTGAAGCCATGAAACTGGCTTTTGCTGACTCGCTGCGCTACGTCGCCGATCCTCGTTTTGAGTCAGTCCCCGTTGAAGGCATGCTTGCTGATGACTACGCCTCGCGCCGCCGCGGACTGATCGGCGACAGAGCGCGTCTGCCCGAAGCAGGCAAACCGGAAGGAAGCGGCACCGTCTATCTGTGCACTGCAGATGAGGACGGCTGCATGGTTTCATTTATCCAGAGCAACTACACTGCGTTCGGCTCCGGCATCGTCATTCCGGGCACCGGCATTTCGCTCAACTGCCGCGCCAAAGGCTTTACGATGGATCCCAATCACCCCAACGTCATTGCCCCCGGAAAGCGTCCGTACTGCACGATTATTCCCGGATTTTTGACGAAAGACGGCGCCCCTGTCGGACCGTTCGGCGTCATGGGCGCGTTTATGCAGCCGCAGGGACAGCTTCAGCTTCTGATGAACGTCATCGATTTCCATCTCAATCCCCAGCAGGCGC
>JAXEJY010000169.1:0-7979 GCA_034101315.1 Pyramidobacter sp. | reverse complement strand
AAGGGCGGTGAAGTTGCGCAGGTCAAGCTCAACCGCGAGCGTTGTGGAGACCAATCCGCAGATGATTCCCAAGGGGATGCCGAAGTTGGGACCGGCACCAGCCTGAATCGTGGGGATCATCGCAAGAACGAGGATGGCGTTCATGCCGAATCGAGTCAGCATGCTTGAAACGATCTGCTCCATTGGAAGGTGCATGACGCTGGCGGCAGCCACAAGAGCCGCGAGGAACAGAGAGATAATAAGGCGCGGAATTCCAAATTCACGCAGTTTGTCCATTCAGCTATGCCTCCTTTGCAACGGATTCAATCGATTTGCCAGCCATCATGAGGCCGAAATCTCTGTCGCTGTCAGTCGGCTTGAGAATGCCCTGAAGCTGGCCGTTGGAGATGATTGCAATCCGGTCACAGATTGAACGAAGCTCTGCAAGTTCTGAGGAAGTCATAATGACAGTCAGACCTTTTTCTCTGTTCAGCTGGACAAGAAGGTCCATGATAAGCTTTTTCGCGCCGATATCGATTCCGCGCGTTGGCTCAGAGACAAGAAGGATATCAGGCTCAAGCGCCAGCGCTCGTGCGATGCAGACTTTCTGCTGGTTTCCGCCGGAGAGACGGCCTGTTTGCTGCTCAGGACCAGTGCAGCGGATATCAAGTTCTTTGATGTCTTCAAGAGCTTTTTTGCGCATCGCGGCAGTATCGTGAAGTTCGATAAAGCCGGGCTTCATGTACTTATCGTGAAGCTGAGTCGCGGTGATGGTGATGTTCAGCTCAATCGAATCGTTCAGCAGCAGCCCGACGCCGCGGCGGTCTTCAGAAACGAAAGAAAGACCGCTCTGGAGGACGGAACGCGTGTTTGTGATGTCGAGTACCTCAGATTTTTCCTCGATGCCGTCTGCTGAGTAGGTGTGCTTGGTGACAGTGCCTGTCGCAGGGAAAAGTCCCATAATGCCGTTGGCAATGCCGATTTTTCCGCCGCCGGCAAGCCCTCCGATACCGAGAATTTCTCCGCGGTAAACGTCGAGGCTCAGGTTCTTCACTTCTTCGCCGGGCATTTTGACGCTGAGGTCGCGGATCTCCAGCATTTTGTCCCTGGAAATCGACTCAGCCGGTCTGCCGCAAATCTCATTTGTTTCAATTTTGCGGCCGACCATCAGCTCGGCAATGTGAGCGACGCTGGTCTCTTCGGGTTTCAGCGTGCACACAAGCTCGCCGTCGCGGAGAACGACGATGTTGTCCGACACAGAGAGAACTTCGTCAAGTCTGTGGCTGATGAATAAAATTGAAATGCCCCTTGACGCCAAATGTTTCATCGTGTCGAGCAAACGCTCCGCTTCGGATTCTGTAAGGACGGCAGTGGGTTCGTCCAGAACAAGAAGTTTCGTGTTCGTTTTGTCGATTTCGCGGGCGATTTCAATAAACTGCATGTATCCGACAGGCAGGCCGCTGACCGGCAGCGTGTTGTCGATGTCAAGGCCGATCGTGTCGAGCGCCTTGCGGGCGTCCTGCCTCATCTCTTTTCTGTTCAGCCAATGCATGCGAGGTCCGAAAATCTTGCCCAGCATGCTTGGCTTGGTGATTTCTCTGTTCAGTTTGATGTTTTCAGTGACGGAGAAGCCGGGAAGCAGCATAAACTCCTGATGAACCATGCCGATGCCGAGTTCCATTGCCTTTTGCGGCGAAGAAATATCGACGTGCTCGCCGTCGAAAAAGATGTCGCCTTCAAATCCGCCGGTGGAACGGATCACGGGCATGCCGAACAGGATGTTCATCAGCGTCGACTTGCCGGCGCCGTTTTCACCGACGAGCGAGACAATGGCGCCCTGAGGCACGTCGAATGAAATGCCTTTAAGCACTTTGTTCCCGAAATATTCTTTGGAGATGTGATGCAGCTGAAGTCGGTTAATGTCTTTCAAAGACAGCTCCACTCCTTCTATCCTTAATGAACGTGTAAACCGTTCTGCAAAAGGAAAGGCCACCCTGAACGAGCGGCCCTCCCGATTTTTTACGCGATAGGTACAAGTAAATCGTGTGTGTTATTTGCCGAAGACGACAGATTCGCCGAGGAAGTAGAAGAAGTTGCCTGCTTCAGGATGCGGACGAACTTTGACGTTGCCGGCTGCTTCAACGAGGGCTTTCTTGGCTGCTTCAGGGACAGATTTCTTGTCAAGCTTGCCGTTTGCCCATTCCCAAGCGTAGAGCGTTCCGGCGCGAACCATGGCGATGTTGGCGGGAACTTTCCACGTAGCGATGCGACCGTTTGCGCCGGCTTCGCGGACTTTCTGGTCGATGGCTTCAATGATGTATTCAACGTTTCCGGCTTTGCCTTCAGGAACTTCGATTCCGAGGGCGTTGGGAAGAGCGTGGAAGGGGCTGGGGCAGCACTGCTCGGGATAGATAGCGCCGGACTTGATGACTGCCTTCACCATGGGTTCCTGCATTGAGCAGTTGGTGCCGAACACAGCGATGTCCTTGCCGTGCTTTTCAACCTGACGGGGGATATCTTCAAGCATGAACTGCTGGGTAGCGGGGACGCCGCCTTCACCAGTGGGGTCGGGAGCGGTGATTTCGATGAATTCGATGCCGAGCTCTTCGCAGGTCTTCTTCATCAGATCACGACGTCCGGCAAGGTGAGGATAGGACATGTGGCGGGGGAATGAGTAATGAAGGAACTTCTTGGCGCCCATGCTCTTGGCAAGCGTGGGGATGGAAACGCCGCGCGAAGGCTGGTCGTTTTCATAAAGGATGTCAGCCTTGTTGGCGACAAATTCAAATTTCTCATGGGGAACGCCCAGGATGATGGCGACGTCGTCGCGGATCTCGTGGACTTTGTCAATGGCGGCTGCTGTGCCGGGAACGGCCTGGCAGACAACGATCGACTTCACATCAGGGTCATAAGCCATGGCGACGATCTGAGAAATTGTCGTCTCCTGCTCGTCCATGAACTTGTTGGGATAGGTTACGTGTATAACGCGGTCTTTACCGTATTTCTCGACGATTTCCTCGGCGGCGCGATACTCTTCTTCACCCTGAGCGACGGTACCGGTCATGATACCGATTTTCGGGGCAGCGAGGGCGGCTGTAGCGAAAAGCGCGAGGGACAGAACTGTTGCAAGGGCCTTGATGGTGCGACTCATTTGAAAACCTCCTCTGAGAAATGAAATATATGCTTACAACGCCGTAGCGTGAGAGCCAAATATGAGTAAACCGCTTTAGAAAAGTTTGTTCTTTTTTAACGCTCATTAAGCTTACCAGATACCGATTCAAAATGCAACATTTATATTGTATACATAGCTTTGCTTGATAAGAGCGCCTCGTATTCCGCTGGCGTGCAATATTTTACAACAATTATAACTGCCTGTCCGTGTGTTTAAAAAGCGAGGTCTGAAAGTGCTGAAAATCTTCACTGAAAAAAGTTTAATATATCGGATTATGACGGAGCAGTGATAAAAGCGTTTCATTATGCACGCCTATGCACGCCGTGCAAAACATGAAGTAAAATCGTCGCGGAAGAGGCAAAAGCGCCGTGCGGAAAGCCCTGAAGGTTCTCAGATAAACCGCGTTTTTGGCTGCACGGCGCCAGAGGATCGCTCTGAATGTTTTTGTCCTGAAAGTTTAAAATAACTCTTGACAGAATCTCGTTTTTGAAGTAATTTTGACAGGCTGCTGGAAATGTAAAACCGTCCAATCTCGTTTGTGCGAAGGAGTAACATTATCGATGTCCAAGAACGTCAACAGAAAGACCGCTCCAAAGGGTAAAATTGTACGCCGTCTGGGTTTCAACATCTTTGGAAACCAGAAATATGACAAGCTTCTCGGCAAGAAGCCCACGCCTCCCGGCGGAGCTCCTCGCCGCCGCGGCAAACAGTCCATTTACGGACTTCAGCTTCAGGAAAAGCAGAAAATCCGCTTTGCCTACGGCGTCAGTGAAAAACAGCTTCGCGCCGTGTTCAACGCTGCAAAGAAAATGGAAGGCGTCACGGGCAGCAACATGCTCATTCTTCTTGAGAGTCGCCTTGACAACGTCGTCTACCGCATGGGCTTCTGCTCCTCACGCCCTCAGGCTCGCCAGCTTGTTCGCCACGGTCACTTCCTTGTCAACGGCCGCAAAGTTGACATGCCCGGCGTTATCATGAGCGTCGGCGATGTCGTTACCGTCCGTGAGCGCAGCGCTGAGATGAAGGTCATCAAAGACAACCTGACCGTTGCCGCCGCTGTCTCCCAGCCCGCATGGCTTACCCTTGAAGGCAGCAAAGGCACGATCGTCCGTATGCCTGAGCGCGCGGATATCCCGACTGTTGCTGACGAGCAGATCGTCGTCGAGTTCTACTCCAAGTAGTCTTTGCGCTCTGTCAGAAACGCATTGTCCTCAAGCCCGTCCTCGGACGGGCTTTTTTATTAACCTCTGAAAGGTCCTGAGACAATGGCTGAGCAATTGCGTGTGAAGTGCCCTGTCGCTTTTTGCGCCGCTGTAAAACCCTCCGGCGAATGGCTTCTTGTCGGAAGGGTTTCGCCGCCAGGCATAGGTTTATGGTCAATCCCCGGCGGACACATTGAGAAGAACGAAACTTCTGCGCAAGCGTGCCGCCGGGAGCTGAATGAGGAAACAGGGATTGACGCAGAGGTGCTGTACAAGGGCTACGTTGATATTTTTACGCCCTCGTGCAGCACAATCAGACGGTGTTTCTACTTTACGGCAGACACGCCCAGAGGAACTGTCCGAGGCAGTTCTGAGGGGGAGGCAGGCTGGTTTCGTTTTGATGAAAAAGACATTTCGCCTTTTTTGATCCTGCTGAGCCCGTGGCTGAGGTCGAAATGTTTTTTCAGAGGCTTCATCCTCTGCGGGCGCGACGGAGATCTGTTGAGTTCGTGCATTTTGCCTGACGGCAGTGCCAGTGATGCAGACACTATTTTGTAGCGCACCGAAGTCCGCTGACAGTTTTGCATGCATAGAACATATATTAAGGAGGCTGCTGTGATGACGTATAAAGTGATTTTTTTGCGCCACGGTGAAAGCGAATGGAACAAGGAGAACCGCTTCACGGGCTGGACTGACGTTGCTCTCTCCGAAAAGGGAATTGACGAAGCCCGTCAGGCTGGAAGACTGATGAAAGCTGAAGGGTTTTCGTTTGATGTGGCCTATACGTCGTGCCTGAAGCGCGCGATCAAAACGCTTTGGCTGGCGCTAGAGGAGATGGATGAAATGTGGATTCCTGTGGTTAAGCACTGGCGTCTCAATGAGCGCCATTACGGTGATCTTCAGGGATTCAATAAAGCGGAGATGGCGGAGCGCGTCGGTGAGGCACAGGTGAAGCTTTGGCGCCGCAGCTACGATGTTCCGCCTCCGGCGCTGAAAGCTGACGATCCCCGATGGCCTGGACGCGACCCGCGTTATGCGTCGCTGACACCTGAAGAGCTTCCGCTTTCAGAGTGTCTCAAAGACACAGTGAAGCGCGTGCTTCCGTACTGGGAAAACGTCATTTCGCCCGAGATCCGTTCCGGAAAGAGTGTTTTAATTGTCGCGCACGGAAACAGTCTTAGAGCGCTTGTCAAATACTTGGACAACGTGAGCGACGAGGAGATCGTCGGGCTGAATATCCCCACAGGAATACCGCTGCTCTATGAGCTTGACGACGCCATGCGCCCGATTTCGCATCGCTATCTTGGCGATGAAGAGGCCGCAAAAGCCGCAGCCGCGGCTGTTGCGAATCAGGCAAAAGTAAAAAACAGCAACTGAGAATGAGCCGTTACAACATGTGTCCGGCAGAGGGGAGTCAGTGAGAAAACATGCAGAACTTCTACTGGCATTCTCTGTGCATGCTTCAAAAGGTTTTCTGCTGGCTTCCTCATAAAACGGCAGTGCGGCTCGGCGCTTTTCTGGGGAGTGTCGTCTGGCTTGCGTCAAAAAAGAGAGTTGATAAGGCGGAGTCGCGCTGTGTTCGCGTGCTTGGAATCGGTGTAACGCCGGCACGGGCTATCGTTCGCGAATCATACCGCAACATCGGACGCGCTGTCGCTGAGACGCTGCGTCTTCCTCGAATCGCTCAGACGCTTGACCGGTGGGTGAAGCTTAAGGGGCTGGAAAACCTCACAGACGCTGTTGATTCCGGCAGGGGCGTCATTCTCATGCTGGGACATCTCGACAACTGGGAGCTGCCGAATGTCCTTCTCTCCTGGACATATCCGATGAACGCCATTGCAGCCGATCAGCGCGATCCGCGCATTACAGATTTGATCATACGTCTTCGGACAATCGGCGGGGCGCGCAGCGTTCAAAAAGGGCAGGGGCTGAAAGCGGCGCTCAAATGTCTGCGCCGCGGCGAAGTTCTGGCAATCCTCCATGACCAGGACGCCAAGGAAAAGGGAATTGTCGCTCCGTTCTTGGGAGAGCCTGCCAGCAGCCCTTTGGGCGTTGCGCGGCTTGCGGCGCACTTCAATTCTATTGTCCTGCCTGTGCACATTACGCGGCAAAGCGATGGATTCACACACTTGGTTGAGTTTGAACCCCCTATGAAAGATCCGTCGGGGCGTCCGTTTGGGGAAGACGAAGAATTTGCCGTGCGCCTGTGCAACGACACAATCAGCTCGTGGATCCTTGAACATCCCGAACAGTGGCTTCTGTGGCTCTATCCGAGATGGGCGAGCACCGTAAAGGGTGATAAGTGATGTTTCTGGGAATTGATCCGGGGCTTCAAAAGTTCGGGTGGGCGCTGACTCAGGAAAACGGGGCGCTTCAAGCGTCCGGCGTTGCTCCGTTTGAAGAGCTTGACGCGTTTATCAGCGCTGTCGTCGCTTCGCCTGATGCGCTGTCCCGATGGAAAATTGAAGGCAGTTTGCCCGCAGGAATTCGAATCAGAAGAGTGTTTTGCGGCAATGGAATCGGGCACGCTCTGTTTCTCTGCGCTCTTGTGCAGCAGAATGTGGAAGTTGAGCTTGCTGAAGAGCGTAACACAACGCTCGATGCCCGCGGATTGTATTGGGAGCTTCATCCGCCGCGCGGACTGTGGCGTCTTGTGCCCCTTTCTCTCCGCGTTCCGCCCCGCCCTGTAGACGACCTTGCTGCCTGCTGTATTGTCAGACGTTCCTTGCATATTTAGCTTTTATGTCCTGGGAGGCATAGTGTATGAATAACAAGAAAGGACTCCGAAAGATCCTTGAGGAGTTCGTAATGACCTACGCGGTTGTGAAGTGGCTGGCGCTCGCTGTTGTATCCGGAATCTGCGTCGGAGGCGCTGTCAGTCTTTTTGTCAAAGTCCTTGAGTTCTCAATTCACACGACAGGCGGACTGCCCATTCTGGTTCAAAGGGCGCTTCTCCCCGTGGGGCTTGTGCTTAGCGCTCTGATGGTCAGATATCTCGCGCCGGATGCGTCGGGGCATGGCACGGAGAAAGTCGTTGAAGCAGTGCACGAGCGTTCAGGACGCATTGATGTCAAAGTCGTTCCCGTCAAGCTCGTAACGACTGTTGTCACTGTTGCCGCCGGAGGTTCTGCCGGAAAAGAAGGACCAGCGACGCAAATAGCCGCAGGGATCACGTCGACGCTTGCCGGATTGCTGAAGCTGAGCGACGATGACAGAAAGAAACTTGTCATCTGCGGCGTTTCTGCCGGTTTTGCCGCCGTGTTCGGAACGCCTGTTTCCGGCGCAGTTTTTGCATTGGAAGTCCTTTTTATCGGTCAGATTTATTACGATGTTCTCTTTCCGTCGTTCCTCAGCGGCGTCGTCGCGTGGCGCACCGCAAACGCGCTTGGCATGACTTATTCCCTGTTCCCTGTGCAGGCTCATCTGCCGGCGTTCACTGTGACGACATTCATGTGGACTGTGCTTGCCGGCGTCTTTTTCGGGCTGGTGTCCATCTGTTTTATCGAAATCATCACATTCTGTGAGAAATGGTTCCATCATGTCAAGCTGTCGCTTGTTTCAAAGGCGCTTCTCGGCGCGGCGCTGATTCTGGGCACGTCCTATTTTGCCGGAGATCTGTATTTCGG
>JAXEJY010000168.1:0-2869 GCA_034101315.1 Pyramidobacter sp. | reverse complement strand
CACCCAACTCTATCTCCGCCCCCTCCGCCTCCTTCTCGGAGCTGGGGACACCGTCCGCCTCCTCCGCCTCCTTCTCGGAGCTGGGGCCATCGTCCGCCCCCGCCGCCTCCTTCTCGGAGCTGGGGACATCGTCCTCCGCCTCCGCCCCCGCCTCACGGCTGGGGACATCGTCCTCCTCCTCCGCCTCCGCCTCGCGGCTGGGGACACCGTCCTCCGCCTCCGCCACCCCATCGCTATCACCATTATCACGACCATGACGACGCATGGGCAATCGGCGGCGCGTTGTTCCTCCTTGGAACAATTTTGAACAATCAGCACTATTGCGACTGACAGCAGTTCTTAAAAAAATCCCGGCATTCTTCTCGTGCCGGGATTTTTTAGTGTTGCCGGCGCGTGTAGTGTATAATAGACAAAGCAGTTTTTGTGAGAGAATGCAATCATCTAAAGGAGGAAATAGGATGAAAAAATTTCTTTTTCTGGCTGTTCTTGCGGCTGGTGTGCTGAGCGTCAGCGCGGCGTTCGCTGCGGACTGGGCTGTTCTTGACGTTCAGAAAATAACGGCGGAGTCCGCACCGGGCAAGGCAGCAGCGGCGCATATTCAGGCAGTGCAGAAAGTCCTTCAGAAAGGGATGGACGACGTCATTGCCATGTACAAGGGAAAGGAGAACACGCCCGAGGCGCGTCAGGCGATCGCCGATGCGCAGAATCTTCTGAACCGCCAGCTTCAGATCGAACAGCAGGCAGCGCTGAACGTCGTTCAGAAAGAGATCACTGACGCGGTGAAAGCGTGGCGCAAGAAAAATCCGCGCACCCTGATGGTCATCAACAAACAGCTCCTCATCGACAGCGCCCCCTCAGTGGAGATCACGAACACCATCATGAAACAGCTGCGCAGCAGCAAACCCAAGTTCCCGGATCTGCCCAAAGTCACAATCGGACAGCCGAAAACAGCCCCGAAGCCGGCAAAGTAGCGCCGGAACGCACAGCAAAAAATGTCAGCACGGGAACGTTTCCTAAAATTTTAGGAGACGTTCCCGTGCTGTATAATGAACTCGTTGATTCAGATCTTTTTAAATTGCGTGTACTCAGGAGGGAATGCTGTGCTTGTATGTTCAAAATGCGGCCGCGTTTATGAGGAAAATACGCGGGAGTACCGCTGTGCCTGCGGCGGTTGGCTTGACTATGTTTTTGACGTTCAGCCCGTTTTTGACAGGGAGAAAATTGCGTGCGGACCGTTAAGCATGTGGCGCTACGCAGACGCTCTGCCTCTGCCCCAAGGCGCTGAGCGAGTCAGCATGGGAGAGGGAATGACGCCTCTTGTCCCGTTTGAGTGGGGAGGGCGAGAAATTCTGTTTAAGCTGGATCACGTGCAGCCCACGGGATCGTACAAAGACCGCGGCATGGCGTATCTCGTCAGCCGTCTGAAGGCGGCAGGAATTGAAGAAGTCGTCGAGGACTCATCCGGCAACGCGGGAGCGGCGATGGCGTCCTACTGCGCGCGCGCGGGCATTGAATGCAACGTCTACGTGCCGGACTACACGTCGCAGGGCAAATGCGTCCAAATTCTTGCCAGCGGCGCGCGGCTGCACCGAGTTCCCGGAAGCCGCGAGGACACGACTGCCGCAGCCGTTGAAGCCGGACGGAACAGCTTTTACGCCAGCCATAACTGGAGTCCGTGGTTTTCCATGGGATTGGCGACGTGGGCGTATGAAACGTGGGAGCAGATGAACTGGAACGCTCCCGACGCAGTCGTCGTGCCTGTAGGGCAGGGGAGCATTGCCCTCGGCGCGTACATCGGATTTAAAAAGCTGTGCGGCGCCGGCCAAATCCGGAAAATCCCGCGGATTATCGCCGTGCAGTCCACGGGCTGCGCGCCTCTGACGCGGGCATGGGAGCTCGGCAGCGATGAGCCGGTGTCCATCGTCAAGACATCAGCGCTTGCCGAGGGCATTGCGTCGTCTGAGCCTGTCCGCGGAAGCGCAGTTCTCGCTGATGTGCGCAGTTCTGGCGGATTTTTCATGTCCGTCCCCGACGAAGAGGTAAAAGAAGCGTTTTTCCAAATGGCGCGCCGGGGAATCTACGTCGAGCCGACCAGCGCCGTTGTCGGCGCGGCGCTGACTCGCCTGACGCGTGACGGCGCTTTTGCCGCAGACGAGACGGTCGTTGCGTTTACGTCAGGCTCTGGACTGAAAGCGACAGATCATCTTCTTGAGTTCTTTTAAAGACCTACACGGCATAAATATCTGCAAGCCGCGGCATTGCCGCAATGGCGCCCTGAGCTTCGCACACGCGCGCAGCGGCGGCTGAAGCGCCCGAGGCAACCCAGCGGAGCTGTTCTTCAGTCAGCTCATCCCACGCGCAGCCGTCAAGCGTCATCAGACCGCGCAGAAGCCCGGCGGCAAATCCGTCGCCGCAGCCCGTGGTGTCCTTTACCGTTACGGAATACGCCAGCTGTCTGATGCACGTCTGTCCAGACGCCAGCAAAGATCCCTGCGCGCCGAGCGTCAGGACGGTCATCGCCCCGCGGCGCAGACAGTGCAGATCAGCAAATGAATCGTTGATATCCCGTCCGGGAAAAAGCCATTCAATGTCTTCGCGGCTGAGTTTTACCAGCTGCGGGCGCGCCATGGCGAGGAGGGCGTCCTCGCGGTATTTGTCGTCGTTCTTGATGAGCGAGGGACGCACGTTCAGGTCAAACGACACAGGGACGTCCGCACTGTAGAAACGCTCCATCAGCCTTTTCTGTGCGCTGGCGCCCGGCTCTGACGTCAGCATGACGCCACCGCAGTGCAGACAGCTGTAGTTTTCCGCCGCGACAGAAGCGATATCAGCAGAGCATATCGAGGCGTCGGCGGAGTGTTCCCGATGA
>JAXEJY010000167.1:0-3393 GCA_034101315.1 Pyramidobacter sp. | reverse complement strand
TTGGGAATGACGCGGCGCTTCAGTCCCGTGCCGCTGACGCCTTCGACGACTTTGCGCTTCGTCTCGCGCAGGAGGGCAATCGCGGTGTCCATCTTTTTGAGGGCGACCAAGCCCAGAGCGCCTTCAATTTCGCTCATGCGGAAGTTCAGTCCAAGACCGCATTTGTGCTCGGCGCCGCGCTCAATTTCAAGGCTGTGAACGTGACCGTGGTCGTGGTAGTACTCTGCCGTTTTCGCCAGCTCGTCGTCGTCAGTGACGATGACGCCGCCTTCGCCGACGGTGATGTACTTGTTGGGGTCAAAGCTGTACGTGCCCCAGAGCCCGAACGTTCCGAGGGCTTTGCCCTTGTACGTTCCGCCGGTCACTTCGCACGAGTCTTCGACGACGGGAATGCCGTACTTTCTGCCCAGCGCGAGGATTAGGTCAAGGTCGACGGCGGCGCCGAACATGTGAACGGGCATAATTGCCTTTGTGCGCGGCGTGATTTTGCTCTCGACCGACTTGGGATCCATGCCCAGCGTCTCGTCGATGTCCGCCAGAACGGGGACAGCGTCGCAGGCGACAATGGCTTCCACTGTGGCGATGAACGTAAACGCCGACGTGATGACTTCGTCGCCCGGCTTAATTCCCATGCTCTTGAGCGCGACGAAAAGCGCCGACGTTCCGTTGCTGACGGCGAGAGCGTGCTTTGCGCCCACGCGCCGGGCTATTGCGTCTTCAAACTCGCTGACGCGGTACACGCCTTTGCGCGCCGCGTGCGATGAGTAGCGATGAACCATTTTCCGTGAAATAACGTCAGTTACCGCGTCAAGCTCCATCTGGTCAAAAATCTCTGTGCCCGGCATTGCAAAGACCTCCTTAAATAGATGTCACGCGCGTTAAGCGCTGACGATTTTTCTGTAAATCGACTCGATGTACTCAGGCGTCGCTTTTTCTTTCCAGCGCTCCATGCCGAAACAGCTCTGCCAGAGCTTTTCCATTCCAAGCGCAGTCTTGACCATCTTGGGAATGTCCTGTTCAGTGATTCCGTAGTCGGCGGCGCGGGGGCGCGGCATGCCGTTGATCTCCAAAAAGCGAACGGTGTCGGCGTATCCGTCGGGATAGATGTCCTCAAGCGCCAGCATCGACAGGGTGACTGCGACGCTGTGGGGCAGAAACGGCGCGGAGTTGCTGAGTCCGTATGAGATGGCGTGGGGGATGCCGACGCGCCCGCCGATGGTGCTGCTGCCGCCCAGAACGGACGCCATGGCTGATTTGATGGCGAGGTCAAGACGGTACTCTTTCAGGTTGTGGCTCAGAACTTCTGTGGACAGGGCAAGCCCGTCAAGCGCGTCGAGAATGGCGTCGGGCGCGCTCGTCCGGCTTTTTGAGATTTCATAGTGATGATAGTAGCAGTCCATCATCGTGTAGAAACGGTTGAACGCCGGAGCGCCTGACGAAAGCTGCGGGTCGACGACCGTCAGAGACGACTCGACGTACTTGTTGTTGATGCCCAGCTTTTTCTCCGGGCCGCGCAAAACGGCGATCGGCGTGATTTCCGCGCCCGTTCCGTTGAGCGCCGGAACGGTCCAGATCTCGCGTCCCTTGTTCATGTCCATGCCGTAGCCCTGATAATCCTGCGCGTGCAGGGGGTTGGCAAGGCAGATTCCCGTCGCTTTGGCGAGATCCATCGTCGCGCCGCCGCCGATGCCGACCAGCAGCGTGACATTTTCGGCGGAGGCGTGAATTTTTTCGACGAGAAAATCGACATCTTCTGTGTGCGGCTCAGATTTTGAAGCGCAGAACAGATATTTCTCTTTCTGTTCAAAGACGCGCCTAAACGCTGGCTGATTCTCAAGGGCGCTGTCGACGACGAAAAATGGTCTGTGACCGCGGCTCTCGATCAGAGAAAACAATGTGCCGATTCCGTCTTCCGACAGGACAATCTGTGTGGGGACTTCTGTCCGCCACCACGGAGCGAGCGCGGCAAAACCGCGGATATCTGCAGGGGCTGTGCACGTCATGATGTATTACCTTCTTTTGCGGGTCAAAAATTGTAGATCAGTTCTAGAGCTCGGCGGTTTCGCGCTGAGCGTTCTTGAGCCATGCTTCGAGGCGTTTGACGTCTTCGGGCGTGTCAATTTCAATCGTGTCGCGCGCCGTCGGCACGCAGCGCAGACTGTATCCGCGCTCCAAGACGCGCAGCATTTCGAGGCTTTCTGTCTTTTCCAGGGGAGTCTGCTCCCAGCGAAAGAACTCAAGAAGGAAATCCCGCCGCCAGCCGTAGGGGCCGATGTGCTTGTACCACACTCCGCCGGGACAGCGAGGGTAGGGGATCGGTGATCGGCTGAAGTAGAGTCCGCGTCCTGAACGGTCAAACACCATCTTCACGATGTTGGGATTGTCCACTTCTTCCAAGTTCTCAATCTTCTTTGCCAGCAGGGAAAGCTGTGTTTCGGGATTGTCTTTCAGCGCCTGAATCAGAGGGGAAATCATGTCCGCGCCGACAAGCGGATCGTCGCCCTGCACGTTGAGGACGAACTCTGACGGTACGCGCTGAGCGACCCATGCCACGCGGTCGCCGCCGCTGGGGAGATCTGAGGGCGTCATCATCGCCTCGCCTCCGTCGTCGCGAACGACGGAAGCAATTCTCTCGTCATCCGTCGCGACAATAATTCTGTCAACGTCCGCGCACTCGCGAAGGCCGTGCAGAACTCTGAGAACAAGCGGCACGCCGGCAATGGGCAGAAGCGGCTTTCCCGGAAGACGGGTACTCGCGTAGCGCGCCGGTATCACGGCAAGCGTCTGTATGGTCATGGTCTTTTCCTCCCTGTCGCTGTATTTCTGATAAAACTGCTCTGCTGTTCAACAAAGCGTAATTTTATTCCTGTCCAGTACTGGCGTCAACGCCGTCGCGGCGCGGCAAACTTTTGTGCTGAAGGAAAATTATTCAAAGCGAAGCAAAAGTAAATTATTCTAAACAAAAGGAACATATATTTTTTTAGATTGAAAAGTCTGAACACAAATAAAAAATAAAAAGTTGACAAAAATGCCGCGCGAAAAACGCGCGTGAAATTTTCCTAGATTTTGAGCGTTGTTTTTGAGCGCGCCGCTGCACATTCTGCCGGCTTCATATTATAATCAGGGAGAAAAACTTCACTTTTTACGCGGAGGTCTGATGAATGAACGGTAAAAATATGCACGCTGAAAAATATCTCCACTCAGTCTGCGTCAAGTCAGCAGTCTTTTTGACCGCGCTGTCCGCCGCCGCCGCTTGGCTGATTCACGGCGCGCGGGGCACTGTGACGCTGACGGCTGTTGCCTCGGATATGTCGTGCTCGGCGTTTCTCCTGGCAGTGTTGTCGGCGTGTCTGGCAGTCTTCGGGGCGAAGAGCGGCGCGCAAAAGGGAGTGC
>JAXEJY010000166.1:0-3163 GCA_034101315.1 Pyramidobacter sp. | reverse complement strand
CGGATACCCCTATCTCGGCGGCATGGATCAGTCTCTTGCCACGCCGCGCCTCAAGACGCCGCGCGAGAAGATCCCCGCAAACAGCGTCGCAATTGGCGGCGCGCAGGCCGGCGCCTACTCCATTCCAAGCCCTGGCGGCTGGCGGATCATCGGGCGTATTCCCTATGATCTCTACTCTCCGAACAGAGACCCCGCCGTCGCAATTCGCTCTGGAATGTGGGTGCATTTTTACCCCGTCAGCATGGAGCGCTTCAAAGAAATTGAAGCTGAAGCAAAAGCGGGTACGTATTCCATTGAGTACCGAGAGAAGGGGGCAGACGCATGAAAATACGTGTTGAACGTCCAGGCGCGTTGACTACAGTGCAGGATGCAGGGCGCTGGGGTCACCAAGGTATCGGCATGCCCGTCTGCGGTGCGATGGATGCTCCGGCTCTGACGCGCGGAAATCTGCTTCTCGGCAACGATCCCGGCGCTGCGGCTCTTGAAGTCACGCTGATGGGACCGACGCTCGTGTTTCAGGATGGGGAAGGGACAATTGCCATTACGGGCGGCGACCTTTCTCCAAAGCTCAACGGAGTTCCAGTTCCTCAGTGGACTGTCCTTTCCGTCGCGAGCGGCGACACGCTGAGCTTCGGCGCTCCTAAGGGGCGCGGCTGCCGCGCGTATATCTGCGTCGGCGGCGGCATTGACGTTCCTCTCGTCATGGGAAGCCGCAGCACATACGTGAAAGCCGGAATCGGCGGATTTGAGGGACGCGCGCTGAAAAGCGGCGATGTGTTGCCCGTCGGAACGCCGTGGATTCTGTGGAAGAAAACGGTCGGCATAAGCTGTCCGCATGAGCTTCAGCCCGATTATGCGTTTACAGCCCCTCTGCGCGCTGTGCTTGGCCCGCAGGACTCCTACATCACCCCTCAGGGAATAAAGACGTTTTTTGAAACGGAGTACAAAATTTCGCCTTCTGCCGACAGAATGGGCTACAGAATGGAAAGCGACGCGATTATCGAACACGTCAAAGGTCCGGATATCATCTCTGACGGAATCCCGATGGGCGCGATCCAGATTCCCGGACAGGGTGTTCCGATCGTCATGATGGCAGACAGGCAGACGACGGGAGGCTACGTCAAAATTGCCGTCCTTCACGCGCTTGACGTCGCGCGGCTGTCGCAGAGACTTCCCGGTTCGCCAGTGCGCTTCGCCTGTATCACACAGGAAGAAGGCATCGCCATTGCAAAGGGCGAGGCGAAAGCTGTCGAGGAACTCCGCCTCTACGTGCGATCTCAAGTCGCTGGCGGCACACATTGTCCATCCCAGGGCGCAGACGCCCCCAGTTCTGGAGCAATGGACCTGAGCGTCAATGGCACACATTACTCCGTCACGTGGGAAAAAATGCAGTAAAAACACGATGAAGCGAATAAGGCAATAAGGAGGAAGAAACATGTACAGAATCGACTTGAACAGCGACCTTGGCGAAAGTTTTGGAGCGTGGAAGATGGGGCAGGATTCTGACGTGCTGACGTTTGTCTCTTCTGCAAACGTCGCATGCGGCTTCCATGCCGGCGATCCTCTGGTCATGAAGAAAACCGTTGCAGCGGCGGTTGCCGCCGGTGTTGCCGTCGGCGCGCATCCCAGCTATCCTGACACCGTCGGATTTGGCCGCCGCAACATGACATGCACTCCTGATGAACTGTACACGGATACGCTGTACCAAATTGGCGCGCTGAAAGCGTTTTGCGAAGCGGCTGGCATCAAGCTGCAGCATGTCAAGCCGCACGGCGCAATGTACAACAGCGCGGCGAAGAAAATCGAAGAAGCGCGCGCCCTCGCTCAGGCTGTTAAAGATGCCGGAGAAGGCATTATCCTGATGGGGCTTGCCGGTTCAAAGTTCGACGAAGCAGCGGCAGAGATTGGCGTTCCGTACGCCGCAGAAGCATTTGCTGACCGCGGATATATGAACGACGGCACACTCGTCCCGCGCAAAATGGGAGGCGCTTTCGTTCGCGACGTCGAACTGGCGGCGCAGCGCGTTATTCGCATGGTGAAAGAGGGCGTCGTCGAGGCAATCGACGGGACAATCGTCAATTTGAAACCGCAGTCCATCTGCCTTCACGGCGACTCCCCCACGGCTGTCCAGATGGCACGGACGCTGAGAACTCGCCTGATTGAAGCCGGCATTGAAATTGTGCCTCTTTCAAGGAGCGTGTAAACATGTCGAAAATTGCTGCTGATTATGCACTCACACCGCCCAATGAAGTCCGTCAGATGATCAGAACGGGTGACTGGACGCTTCCGACTCCCGGAATGTGCGCCGGTCACGTTCAGGCAAACTTGATTGTTCTGCCCAAAGACTGGGCGTTTGACTTCCTCCTGTTTGCCCAGAGAAACCCAGTTCCGTGCCCTGTTTTAGACGTTACTGAAGTCGGCGGCGTCGAGCCGAAGATTATGGCTCCCGGCGCTAACATCGCCACAGATATTCCCAAATACCGCGTCTGGGAAAACGGAGCCGTCATCGATGAACCCACAGACGCAACAAAGTATTGGCGCGACGACCTCGTAGCGTTCCTCCTCGGCTGTTCGTTCTCGTTTGAAAGTGCCATGCTCAACGCTGGGTGTCCTGTCCGTCACATCGAGGAAAACGTCAACGTCCCAATGTACATCACCAACATCCCGTGCGTTCCTGCCGGACGCCTCAGCGGCAATATGGTCGTGAGCATGCGTCCTCTCCCGCCTCGGCTTGTCAGCAAAGCAGTACTGTCAACCGGCAGATTCCCAAGCGTACACGGCGCGCCAATCAGCGTCGGCGACCCTGCAGCGATCGGGATTAAAGACATTTCAAAGCCCGACTTTGGAGATGCTGTCACGATCAAACCCGGCGAAGTCCCTGTCTTCTGGGGCTGCGGCGTCACACCTCAGTCAGTTTTAATGACGTGCAAACCGCCTTTCGCGATTACGCATGCGCCCGGACACATGTTTATTTGCGATCCCTATGACCGCGATCTGGCTGTGTTCCCATAATCTTTTTATTTGCTCTGTTATGCAAAAAGCCGGCTGTAGACAGCCGGCTTTTTCATGGGCTGTCTACAGCCGGCTTTTTCATGGGCTGTCTACAGCCGGCTTTTTCGTGGGCTGTCTACAGTCAACTTTTTTTCTCGAATTAGATGTGTGC
>JAXEJY010000165.1:0-5882 GCA_034101315.1 Pyramidobacter sp. | reverse complement strand
GACGGCCGCGGCAACTACAACCTCGGTCTGAAAGAGCAGCTCATCTTCCCTGAGATCAACTACGATAAGGTCATCGCAGTCCGCGGCATGAACATCTCCATCGTCACCACGGCTGAAACAGATGAGCAGGCATTCCTTCTGCTTGAAAAGCTTGGCATGCCTTTCGCTCATGCTCATAACTAGGAGGGGTAAAAATGGCAAGAAAAGCATTAAAGTACAAGGCTGCTCTTACCCCGAAATTTTCCACTCGCGGCTACAACAGATGTCCGCTCTGCGGCCGTATGCACGGCTATATGAGAGATTTTGACATGTGCCGCTGCTGCTTCCGCTCGCTCGCCCGCGAAGGTAAAATTCCGGGAATCGTCAAAGCCAGCTGGTAAGCTCCTGTATTAACGAGAAAGGGGAACTTTCATGTACGTCAATGATCCGATTGCGGATATGCTCACCAGAATTCGCAACGCCAACATGGTTTACCATGAGAGCGTTGATATCCCAATCAGCAAAATGAAGCTGGGGATTGCCAAGATTCTTAAAAGTGAAGGTTACATCCGCAACTATAAGGTGCTTAACGACCCCAAAAAGCCTTTTGGGACGCTCAAGGTTTTCATGAACTACGGACCGAACCGTGAGCGCGTCGTTCAGGGCCTTCGCCGCATGAGTAAGCCCGGTCGCCGCGTATATGTCGGCAAGGATAAGCTGCCCAAAGTCATGGGCGGTTTAGGAATAGCTATTATTTCTACTTCTCAGGGTCTGAAGACTGACGCTGAAGCCCGCGTGCTTGGGCTTGGCGGAGAAGTAATCTGCTATGTCTGGTAAGAGTGAGGGATTATAATGTCAAGAATCGGACGTAAACCCATCACACTCCCCAAGGGCGTCAGCGTAGAAACCAAAGACGGAAAGTTCGTCGTTAAAGGCGCTCATGGTGAGCTGTCCATGGACGCTATCCGCAACATCTCTCTTGAGGTGAAAGACGGCGTCGTTCACGTTGTCAGAGCAAACGAAGAAATTTCTACCAAAGCTGCGCACGGCATGGTCCGCGCCATGATCAACAACATGGTTGTGGGCGTGACGGAAGGCTACACAAAAACTCTTGAAATCGCCGGTGTCGGTTACCGCGCTGCCATGAAGGGCAAAAACCTCGCCCTGAGCTTGGGATTTTCCCACCCAGTGGAGGTTGTTCCGCCTGAAGGAATCACCTTTGCTGTTGACGGCAACACCACGATTTTAGTAAAGGGCATCGACAAGCAGGCCGTTGGTCAGATTGCTGCGATCATCCGTGAGTACCGCGCTCCTGAGCCTTATAAGGGCAAGGGCATTCACTACAAGGGTGAGCACATTCTTCGCAAGGCTGGCAAGGCCGCTAGCAAGTAAGACGAGGTGAGCCGATATGATTAAGACCAAAAGCAGAAATGAGATGCGTCTCCTTCGGCACAGCCGTCTTCGCAACAAGATCTCCGGCACTGCTGAAAGACCGAGAATGTCCGTTTTCCGCAGTCTGCGGGATATCTATGTGCAGGTGATTGACGACACAGTCGGTCACACGCTTGTTTCCGTTTCCACGAAGGAAAAAGCTGTCGCCGCGGCTCTTGAGTGCGGTCACTGCACAGTAGCGGCTGCGAAAGAGCTCGGCAAGCTGATTGCTGAGCGTGCTAAGGAAAAAGGAATCACCGAAGTCGTTTTTGATCGCGGTGGTCATGTCTATCACGGTCGTGTTCAGGCAATTGCTGAAGCTGCCCGTGAAGCCGGTTTGAAGCTCTAAGGAGGATATCAATGAACGGAAAACAGCCTGCGAGCGGCACCGAGCTGATCGAGCGCGTAGTTGCCATTAACCGCGTCAGCAAGACTGTTAAAGGCGGAAAGCGCTTCCGCTTCAGCATTCTTCTTGTCGTTGGTGACGGTGAGGGACACGTTGGAATCGGTATGGGCAAGGCTCGCGAAATTTCTGAGGCCGTGCGTAAGGGTATGGAAGCTGCCAAAAAGAACATGATCTACATGAAGCGTTTTGGCAAGACCATTCCGCACCCCATCGTTGGAAAGTTCGGATCCGCTGAAGTTCTTCTGCGTCCTGCTGCGGACGGTACCGGCGTTATCGCTGGTCCTGTTGTCCGCGCTATTATGGAACTCGGCGGCGTTAAGGACGTCATGACAAAAGTTGTGGGACGCACGAGCAATCCCATCAACATTGCCCGCGCCACACTTGCGGCGGTGAGCGGAATGCGCACCCGCGACGAGATTATGGCTCTCCGCGGCAAGAAAAAGACGCCCGAACAGAGCGCTTAGGAGGGGTAAGTTATGGCCAAACTTCGTATTGTCTGGAAGAAAAGCGATATCGGCCGTCCTGAGCGTCAGAGCCGTACCATCAAGGCCTTGGGATTGCATAAGCTCAATTCTGTGGTGATCCACGAGGATACGCCCCAGATTCGCGGCATGGTCCGCAAGGTTCTTCACCTTGTGGAATGCACTGAAATTGAAGGATAGGGGGCATAATCATGAATCTTACTGATCTGCGCCCGGCTGCTGGTTCGAAACGTAAACCGAAGCGCGTTGGCTGCGGCATTGGCTGCGGCAACGGCAAAACTGCCGGCAGAGGTACCAAAGGCTATGGTTCACGCAGTGGCAGCAGCATCCGTCCCGGCTTTGAAGGCGGTCAGATGCCCATGGTTCGCCGTATTCCCAAGCGCGGATTCAACAATGCCCGCTTTGCTACGGTTTACCAGATTGCCAATCTTGACGATATCGTCGATATCTTCAAGGAAAATGCTGTGGTTACAGTGACTGAGCTCTTCGCATACGGACTTGTCCGCAGCATGGATGCTCCTGTCAAGATCCTTGCACGAGGAGAAGTTACGAAGCCTCTTACGATTAAGGCGAATGCCTTCAGCGGCTCCGCGGCACAGAAAATCGCTGCCGCCGGCGGGACTGCCGAGGTGATCTAAAGTGGCTGACACCTTCCGCGACGTATTCAAACTTCCGGATCTCAAAAGACGCATACTCTTTACGCTGGGAATGCTGTTTGTTTTCCGCTTGGGAGCGCACATTCCGACTCCCGGCATTGACTCTGCTGCCATGTCTCACCTCTTTGAAGGAAGCGGAGTTCTTGGCTTCCTGGATCTGTTTGCTGGCGGCGCGCTGAGAAGGTTTAGCCTGTTTTCGCTCGGCGTTGCTCCTTACATCAACGCCAGCATTGTCATGCAGCTTGCTGTTGTCATTTTTCCTGTTCTGGAGCGTATGCAGAAAGAAGGACCTGCCGGTCAGAAGAAAATGACGCAGTACACACGGTACGGTGCGATCCTTTTCGCATTTGTCCAGGCTATCGGCATGGCATTCTGGCTTCGCCGAGTAGGAGTCCTCGCCGGCACATCGCTTGACTTCATGGTTGCAGTGGTCACGGCTGTGGCCGGATCCATTGCAGTCATGTGGATTGGCGAAGAAATGACTGACCATGGAATCGGCAACGGCATATCTCTGATTATCTTCTCCGGTATCGTTGCGCGTCTGCCGGAGGCTGTCATTCAGACCTTTGGAATGCTCAGCAGCGGCGAGATGAATTTCATCACGCTCCTTCTGGCTCTCGTTCTGATGGTTGCCGTTCTTGCCGGAGCAGTTCTTCTTCAGGAAGGACAGCGTCGTCTTCCCGTTCAGTACGCTAAGCGTGTCGTCGGGAACAAGGTCTACGGCGGGCAGAGCACGTTTATTCCCCTGCGCGTGAACCAGGGCGGCGTCATGCCCATCATCTTCGCGTCTTCTCTGCTTATCTTCCCCTCCACTGTGCTTCGCCTGTTCAGCGGAACGTTTGCCGCACGACTTGCCGATGCGTTTGCTCCGGGAAGCTGGGTGTACACGATTCTGTATGTGGCGCTGATCGTTTTCTTCTCGTTCTTCTACACGGCGATGGTTTTCAATCCCACAGAGATTGCAGAGAGCATGAAGAAAAACGGCGGATTCATTCTCGGTATCCGTCCCGGCAAGCCCACCTCAGATTACATTGAGAAAGTCGCTTCGCGCATCACAATGGTCGGCGCGGTGTTCCTCGTTGTTGTCGCTTTAATTCCCAACATCATGACCAACATGTTCGGCATTACGAGCTTCTACTTCGGCGGAACGGCTGTTCTGATCGTCGTCGGCGTCGCTCTTGAGATTGTCCAGCAGGTTGAAAGCCGTCTGCTTATGCGCAACTATGAGGGAATCCTTAAGCGCAGCAAGAGCGGTTCAAACGGTCTCTTCCGTTTCTAAAAGAGGTCTTTCAAAATGAGAATTATCCTTGTAGGACCTCCCGGTGCCGGTAAAGGCACGCAGGCGGAAAAGATTGTCGCAAAACACGGTGCAGCTCATATTTCAACCGGGGATATTCTTCGCGCGAATGTCAAAGCTGAAACGGAGCTTGGGAAGAAAGCCAAATCCTTTATGGACGCCGGCGGACTCGTTCCTGACGATGTTATCATCGGAATGATGCGCGGACGTCTTGCTGAGTCGGACTGTGAAAAGGGATTTATCCTTGACGGTTTCCCTCGCACGGTTCCACAGGCTGAAGCTCTTACTGAGCTGCTTAAGGATATGGGAATTGCCCTCGACGGCGTTATTCTGCTTGATGTCCCAGATGACACCGTTGTGGAGCGTCTCTGCGGCCGGCGCATGTGCAAAGGCTGCGGCAAGATTTTCCATGTGACGTTTAAGCCCTCTGCTCAGGGGAACCTCTGCGATGCCTGCGGCGGTGAGCTGTATCAGAGAGATGACGATAAAGAATCAGTCATCCGGCAGCGTCTGGCTGTATATCATGCTCAGACCGCTCCTCTGATTGATTACTACGACAAGGCAGGACTCCTGCTCCGTGTCAACGCCGCGGAGTCGGGCGACACAGTTTTAAGTCACGTCGAAGCTCTGCTTGAGAGGCATGTATGATCTCCCTTAAGTCATCAAGGGATATTGAAAAGATGCGTCGTGCCGGCTCGATTGTTGCTGAGCTGCTGATGGAGCTGAAGAGTTTCATCGTGCCCGGAATTACAACTGCCGACATTGATCGATTTGCAGAGGACTTTATCAGGAAATCGGGAGCTACGCCTTCTGAAAAGGGATATGTTGTTCCCGGTATTCCTGATCCTTATCCCTGCTCCGTTTGCGCTTCGGTCAACGACGAAGTTGTTCATGGAATCCCCAGCGCTAAGCGGGTTTTGCTGAACGGCGACATTGTCAGTGTTGATGTCATGGCGTGTTATGAAGGTCTCCACGGCGATGCGTGTTATACGTATGCCGTGGGAGACATTTCTCCTGCCCGTCAGGAACTCATTGATGTGACGCGGGAAAGTCTGAACCGAGCTTTGGCTCAGGTCAGACCAGGGGCTACTCTGGGAGATATCGGACACGCTGTTGAATCGTATGTACTTCCAAAAGGATACGGCATCGTAAGGGAGTATGCAGGACACGGAATTGGGCGTCATCCCCATGAAGCGCCGTCGGTGCTGAACTACGGCAGGCCAGGAACAGGCATTACTCTTTTGAAGGGTATGACCTTGGCTATTGAGCCAATGATTATGGCTGGCGGTGAGGCTCTGGTAGATGGTGAGGACGGTTGGCTGGTATCTACCGCTGACGGGTCTGATGCTGCTCATTTCGAAAAAACAGTGCTTGTCACTGCTGACGGCGCTGAGATCCTGACTCCCTGGCAGTAGCCGCGGGAATCTTCGAGGAGGTTGTAAGGTTCTATGGCAAACAAGGATGATGTGATTGAAGCTCGCGGAGAAGTGGTAGAGCCCCTGCCCAACGCGATGTTCCGGGTCAAGCTTGAGAACGAGCATGTGATTCTGGCTCATGTTTCCGGCAAGATGAGAATGCATTTCATTCGTATTCTCCCGGGCGACAGAGTTCTGGTTGAGCTCTCTCCCTAC
>JAXEJY010000164.1:0-4731 GCA_034101315.1 Pyramidobacter sp. | reverse complement strand
GCAGCGGCGGAAAAGCCGCCGAGTACGAGGCGTGCGGCATGGACGTCATTGAAGGCGACTGGAGCCTTCCGCTCAGCCGTCCGTGGAAGTTTTTCTCCGTCTGCCGCCAAATCAAACAAACAGTGAGTCAGCTTCAGCCTGACATCATTCACCTGCACTTTGTCACAAACGTCATGATGTGCCGGCTTGCGCTGAGACACGACTCCACTCCCCGACTGTTTCAGGTCCCCGGACCCCTGCACATGGAAAACGCCCTGACGAGCTTTGCTGAACGCTGTACGGCGACCGGCGCGGACTATTGGGCTGGAGCGTGCAAAAAAACCTGTACCCTGTACGCTGAAACAGGAATCGACCCGCGGCGCATTTTTCTCGCATACTATGGCGTTCCGCGCCCGAAAGCGGCATGCGCCGCCAAAAGCGATTTTCGTTCTGAATACGGAATCTCAGGCAGCGCCGTCATCGTGGCGATGCTGAGCTATTTTTACAAGCCCAGAAAATATCTTGGTCAGAAGCAGGGAATTAAAGGACACGAGGACTTTATCGACGCGATGAAACTGGTCGTCAGAAAGCATCCTGAGGCTGTCGCAGTGATCATCGGAAACGCATGGGACGGCGCTGAGGCATACGAGCAGCAGGTCAGAGTCTACGCGCACCAGCAGCTCGGCAGTTCAGTCATTTTTACAGGATACCGAAGCGACGTCTACAGCATTTATCCGGAGATTAACATCGCCGTCCACCCCTCGCACAGTGAAAATCTCGGAGGCGCCGCCGAGAGCCTCATGCTCGGCGTCCCGACGATCAGCACCGACGTCGGCGGATTCCCTGATATCGTCATCCCCCAAGAGACCGGCTGTCTGGCTCAGCCGCACAATCCCCTAGACCTCGCTCAAAAGATATCGTGGGCAATTGAACACCCTGAGCAAATGAGGGAAATGGCGAACAGTGGACAGGCGCTGGTACGCACGCTGCTGGATCTTGGCGCCACAGCTGACGCCGTCTTTTCCATTTATTCGCAGATCAAAGACAAACGCGCAGAGCACAGCGCGGGCGAACAGGAGTAAAACTCCGTCCGCCCGCGCTGTTTTTATTTTTTGCGTTCTTATACAACCTGAAACAGATAAAACTTCAGGTATTCCGTCTCCGGCACGCCCCACAGAATCGGGTGATCCGGAGCTTGCTGGCGCGCCTCAATCTGGCGCAGAGACACTTTGGCGTCCTGCGCCGCGCTAAAAAGCATTTTCCGAAACAGCTCGTCCGTCATGAAGTGCGAGCACGAGCACGTAGCCAGAATCCCGCCGCGCGGCAGAAGCTTCATCGCCTTCAGATTGATTTCCTTGTAGCCGCGCTCCGCTCCGCTCAGACTGCGCCGCGACTTGGCAAACGCCGGAGGATCGAGAACGATCATGTCGTATTCGCCGCGCCCGCGCTGAGCCATGTCGGTCAGCAGATCAAACACATCAGCGGTCACAAAAGACATTTTATCGGTAAAGCCGTTCAGCTCAGCGTTGTGCCGCGCCATGCAGATGGCGCTCTCCGATATGTCCGCAGCGCAGACATGCTGCGCTCCGCCGCATACCGCGTTTAACGCAAAAGACCCCGTGTGCGTAAAGCAGTCAAGAACGCGCCGTCCCCGGCTGAGACGCGCCACAGCCTGACGGTTGAACTTCTGGTCGAGGAAAAACCCCGTTTTCTGCCCCTCGGCAAAATCAACGTCGTAGAGCACGCCGTTCTCACAGATGCGCGCGCTCTGCCGTCCGCCCAGCGACAGCCCGTCAACGGGATATTCGCCGCAGTACTGAGAAAGCCCTTCAAGCGCGCGAATCGCGACATCGTTGCGCTCGTACACGCCGGATATGTTCTGACCGTCCTCCCTCAGCAGACGGCAGAGCATGGGAAATAGCCGCTCTTTCAGCATGTCCATGCCCAGAGAAAGAACCTGCGCGACAAGCACGTCGTCGAAACGGTCGACAATGAGCCCGGGAAACAAATCAGAGTCGCCGAAAATGAGGCGGCAGCAGCTGTACTGATTCCCCATAACCGACTTTCTGTAGTCAAGAGCGTAGCGCAGACGCCGCTCAAAAAAAGCGTCGTCAAACCGATCATTGGCGTTGGACGAAATCAGCCTGACGCGGATTTTTGAATGGTCGTTGACAAATCCCGTGCCGAGATACCGCTCGCCACGGGCGAAAACGTCGACAAGGTCGCCGCTGGCATATTCGCCGCTCACATCGGTAACCTCTTCCCCGTACACCCAGGGATGTCCGTTTCTGACGCTTCGCTCCGCCTTGGGCGTCACAGTAAAGCGCGGATATTTCCGTTCCTGCTTCATGAAAAACGTTCCTTTCTCATTATGCCCCGTATGCCAGAGCAAAAATTGATTGACTCCCAAGCCTGGCTGATATAATAAAGACTGACCGGCGCGCAAAAAACGCGCTTTTCACGATCAATTCAGCCGACAGGAGGTTATGACGATGACCCTAAACAGCGCCGCCAGCCCGTTCATCCCCGATTCATGCCTGATTGACCTGCACCTGCACCTCGACGGCTCTCTGTCAGAAAACACGGCGCGCGCTCTCGCCGCACAGCAGGACATACCTGTTCCGCAGGACTCTGACGCCCTGGCGCGGCTCCTTCACGTGCCGTCCGACTGCAAAAGTTTGAACGACTATCTGAAATGCTTCGACTTCCCCCTGACGCTTCTGCAAACGCCGCCCGCGATCAGCGAAAGCGTGCGCCGCCTGTGCGGCGAGCTGAAAGAACAGGGACTTATATACGCCGAAATCAGATTTGCGCCTCAGCTCCACACCCGTGCCGCAATGACACAGGAAGACGCCGTGCGGGCTGCCGTTGAGGGAGCAGAAAACTCTGATTTGGAAACAGGACTTATCCTCTGCTGTATGCGCGGCTCGGACAACGCGCAGGAGAACATGACGACCGCCCGGCTCGCCGCAAAATATCTGGGGCACGGCGTCTGCGCTGCCGACTTGGCAGGAGCAGAAGGACTTTTCCCCAACGAATTGTTCAAGGACATCTTCGATTATCTGCGCGGCGAGGACATTCCCTTTACGCTTCACGCCGGCGAGGCAGACGGAGCGCAGAGCGTGCGCACAGCCGTCGAGTACGGAGCGCGGCGCATCGGGCACGGCGTGCGGTCCGCTGAAGATCCCGCTCTGCTGCACGAGCTCGCCGGGCGCGGCATTGCGCTTGAAATCTGCCCGACGAGCAACATCAACACGCGCGTCTTTGAGAGCGTCAACGACCTTCCGTTTAAGGTGTTTGAAGCCGCCAACGTGCGCATGTGCATCTGCACCGACAACATGTCCGTCTCAAACACGACACTGCGCCGCGAGCTGAGCCTGGCTGCCCGCGCTTCAGGCGAAAGCGGCTTTGTCCAAAGACGGCTGCTTGACGCCGCAGAAGCAGCTTTTGCTTCTCCGTCAGTAAAAAGCCGAATGAAGGAGCAGATACTCAAAACTTTCGCCACCAGCTGATTGTACCATACACAAAAAGAACGCAAAGAAAAATGTGCAGAGAATAAAGCGATCACCTTCTGCGCTTCAGTTTATGTACGGCAAAACGGGACAGACTGTCCAGTCTGTCCCGTTTTACCACAGAGGAAAAGCAGATAGAAATCATTGTGCTGCCGACGTCAGGAAGCTGATGAACCAAACGATGTTGGGAATGCCCACAAGGTCAATCAGCACAGCGCCGCAGAGCGGGACGATGAGAAAAGCTTTGTGAGACATGACGCCGTAGCGCTCGCACACCGCCCCCATGTTGGCAACGGCGTTCGGCGTCGCTCCTAGCCCGTGCCCAAAAAATCCAGCGCACATGACCGCTGCGTCGTAATCTTTTCCAAGCAGCGGAAACAGAGCAAATACGCCGAGCAGCGCGATCACAAGAAGCTGAATAAAGAGAATTCCCATAAGCGGCAGCGCTAGGTCGTACAGATCCCAAATGCGCAGACTCATCATCGCCATCGTCAGAAAGACGCCGATCGAAACGTCTGAAATGAGGTCAATGCATTTCGTATGGAGCTGTACCAGCTTCAGACGATCATTGATGTTTCTGAATACGACCGCGACGAACATAGCGGAGACATATCCGGGAAGGCTGAAATTTGTGCCTTTTGACAGAGTGCCGATGCTGCCGGAAACGACTGTCCCAAGCGCCATGATGACGAGCACAAGTCCCAGAGATTTGATAACTCCGCCGCTGGTAACTTCAGTTTCGCCGCCGGCGTTTATGATGTCTGCCGCGTTGTTTTTGTAGATATCCTCTTCGCTGGCGCGAATGGCAACTTTGTTTTTCTCTATCAGCATCTTGCACAGAGGTCCGCCCATTAGACCGCCGGCAATCAAGCCGAATGTCGCGGAGGCAATGGCGACAGCTGCGGCACCCTGAACACCCAAGCTTTCTGCGACAGGGCCAAATGATGCTGCCGCGCCGTGTCCCCCTTCAAGCGAGACAGCTCCAGCCATAACGCCCAAGACGGGGTGAAGCCCGAAAAACGCTGCGAAAGCCGCGCCGCAGGTATTCTGCACAATAGCAAGTCCCCAGCAAAATGCCAAATAGATGAGCAGCGCTTTTCCGCCTTTTTTCAGCAGTCCGAGACTGCCGCCGATGCCGACAGTCGTGAAAAAAGCGAGCATCATCGGCGATTGAAGCGTCGGTGTGAACTTGATTGAAGCTCCGCCGTTATGATGAAGAATCAGAGCTAGAATCGCCATC
>JAXEJY010000163.1:0-6156 GCA_034101315.1 Pyramidobacter sp. | reverse complement strand
CAGCGTGCGCTTAAGCAGATCCCTAAACCGGTCGCCGGCAGCGTCTTTTCCGGCAGGGAAAATATACACAACCGAGTCGCTCATCTCAGCATATGGATACCTTTTGTTGTCAAGGTGCGCCAAAAAACTCCGGCTGATTGAAAAAATCCGCGTCTTGGCGTTTTCCAGAGCGGCAGACCCCGCGCCGCGGGCGATGGACTGCGTCAGCTGGCTTTTGTAGTTGTCAATATCAACGACGACGACCATCTGCGCCCCCGTCAGATCCCAGTTGAACGTCTTGGCTCTGTTCCACGCCTCCTGCTCCATTCTGATGTTGTGCGTGATGAGATCTTGGACGAACTCGTTTCTGTAGCGCGATTCCACTTGTCTCTGAACCTCGCGCCGCTGGAGATACAGCAGAAGAGCCCCTTTTGCCTGGTTGATGGGAATCTCCGACCAGCGGTCTTTGAGCTTTTCGCGCTCAACGTCAAACACGAGATAGCCCCAGAACTTCTGGTCAACAGCGATGCTTTCATAGGGATAGCGCGTCAGAATGTCGCTGAGAGGCAGTTTATCGAGGTCAGACGGCAGACGCGGCGAATCGGACGCAAAATATTTTTTCTCCGACGTCATGTCGATAAACGCCAGATTCATATGCGTAAACTCGCGCAGCGTCTGAATGATCTCTTCAATCTCCGCCGACTTGATGCTGAGGTCGAAAAACGTATGGCGGACGCGCTCTGAGTACTTCAGCAGACGCGCCTGGTCGTGGATGATCAGCGACTGAACGGGATGGATAATGTCAGCAAAAGGGACTGATATCGGGATGTCGATCACGGGGAACTTGAACGTGTCTGCCAAATTGAGGACAGACTGAGGAATTACTCCGATGAAGCGCTCCGTTTTGATTCCGATACAGGTTGCTCCGCGCTCAATGAGCTCCTTGACGAGCATGTAAAGCTGTTCTTCTGTCTGATACGCATACGCCAGCGTGATAACGAACTCGCCGCCGCGAATCCACTTCCAGGAGTCGGGCGCCTCAATAAACGTCGTGCTGACGATTTCTCTGTCAAGTCCTTCAAAGCCTGCAACCACACTGAATCCTTTAAATGAATCAAGCGCCAGTGTTTCCCGTACTGTTGTCGCCATGATTGCCTCCCGAAAAAATCTCAGTCAGCTGGCAGAATCTGCGTCAGCCTGTTTTGACGATTGATAAACCGTCGTGAAAATAGTAATATCATTTAGATGTAATTATAACAGATTCTCAGCGTTCACTTGCGCAGCCGCCGAGATTTGGCAAAACAATACTCCCCGGCTGCCGGCAGCTTTTCAAACGCGCCGCGCCGCCTGAGCGGACGCCCGTTCGGGTGTGAACACCCCCCCGGGTGTGAACGCCCTCTCGGGTATGAACGACCGTTCGGGTGTGAACGACCGAAAACTTCTAGGAGGCAGAAATCACCATGAAGTCATGTTCTGAACTCACCGCAGCGCTGCTGCTTTCAGCCGCGCTGTTCATCAGTCCTGCCTGCGCTCTGACGCAGAAAGAATTTACAGAGCTGTGCCAGAAAGGAACAGCTCTTGAGGTCGCCGCCGCGCTGAAAGACGAGGGAATTAGTCCTGCCAAGCCTGACGGACAGGGAGTCACGCCGCTGATGTGTGCGGCTCAGGCGCGCGGCGAAGCTGCCGATCCTGCCAAGACAGCGCTGCTTTTGAAGGCGGGAAACGACGTCAACGCCTCGACAAACACCGGAGCGACGGCGCTGATGTACGCGTCTCAAGCGACGACAAATGCTGAGGTCATCCTCAGACTGATCCGCGCCGGAGCAAATCTTGACGCTGCAAACAACAGAGGCTGGCGTCCTATTTCGTTCGCTGCCGCGCGCAATCCCGACACTGCTGTCCTTGAAGCTCTCATCGACTGCGGTTCAGACATCGACGTCAAAGACAAAGGCGACGCGACGCCGCTCGTGCTCGCTGTCCGCGGCGGAAACGAATACGCTGTGATTGACATGCTGCTGCGCTCCGGCGCAGACCCGACAATCGCTGACAGCAGCAAGAGAACAGCCGCAGATTACCTCAAAGCGAACAAAAAACTCACGCCGACGCAGATTGCAGAGCTGACGAACCGCATGGAAGCCAAGAGCGATCCCGCGCCGATGGAACCCGAACGCTTTGTTCTGCTCTGCCGCCGCGGATCGGGCAAGAGGATTGCCCGTCTCCTTGAAGCGCGCACGAATCCGGATTCCCCTGTTCAGGGGCTGACGCCTCTGATGTGGGCGGCAAGCGACAACCCGTCACCCGACGCGTGCAGCGCTCTTCTTCAGTGGGGAGCTGACGAAAACGCGCGGACTGAAGACGGCAAGACTGCCCTGATCTTCGCGGCGAAAGACAATCCCAATCCTCGGGTTATCACTACGTTGCTGACGTACGGCGCGCGCGCAGATTATCAGGACATCACGGGCAGAACCGCATGGGATTACGCGTCAGCCAACCCCGCTTTTTTCCCTGAGGATACGCTGCTGCTCAAGTCAATTCTCGAAGGAATCCGCGAAGCCGAAGCGCGCGGCGCAAAACTCGAAAAAGAGCGCCAGAACATCAGCGGCGCTGCGACGGAACTGTTTCCGATGACAGAGCTGTATCAAAAATCCGCCGCTGATCAGAAAACCATCCTGAAACTGAACACAGAACTTGCCGCGCTGAAAAAGAAGCTCGCCGAGGAGCAGTCAGAGCTGCGTCTGGCGAAGAAAACTGAAAATGACATCCATTCTGAGCTGGAACAGCAGAGCCAGCTGATCGAAAAGCTTTCATCCGACATCGGCGCGCTGAAGGCTGAAAACGCCCGCAACCTCGCTCAAAGCCGCGAAACGGCGGACAGATTCACAGCGCTGTGGCAGGGGGAACTTCACAGAAACATGAAACTGATTGAGGAGACGGGCATACAGCAGAGCCTTTTGAAACAATCAGAAGAAGAACTTCGGCACAAGCTGCGCGCCGCTGAGGACGCCGCGCAGAAGATGAGCGCCGACGCCGAAAAAGCGCAGGAAGAATATCAGAAAAAAACTGCGGCGGTTAAAGCTCATGCTCAGTCTGAAAAACGCCAGCTCACCAATCAGTTCGAAGAGCAGCTTGGAGACCTGAAAGCTCAGATTGCCGCAAAAGAACAGCAGAACGAGGAGCTGAACGAACAGCTGCTTTTCGCCAAAAACAGGCACGCACAGGAACTTCTCGACGCGAAATCAACCTATGCGCGTCTTCTGGGAGAACGGGATCTCAAGCACTCGCAGAACACCGCTCAGCTGAGAGAAAAGCTTGAACAGGAAAAAGCACAGGCGACAGCCGACGTCCGCGCTCAGCTTGAAAAAGAGGCTCAGAAAACTGCCGCCAGCGTTGAAGCCGCGCAGAAAGCGGAGCTGGCTCGCCTTGAGGCTCAGTATCGCGCCGATCTTCTCGTCCAGCAGGACAAACAGAAAGAACAGCTTGCCAGCGCGCTCGCAGAGCTTGAACGCAAAAAAGACGATGAAATGAGCGCCCGTCTTGCCGACGCCGCGCAGGAAAAGAGTCAGCTTCGCGCTCAGAATGAAGAGCTGTCAGTCATCATGACCGCCGCGCTCAAGCGCGAGCAGGAGAGCTACGCAAAGCTCCTTGAGGAAAATGAAGCTCTGAAGAAACAGGCGAAAAACGAAACTGACACGCTTAAAGCTCAGCTGGCAAACGCCGGACAAAAAGCGGCCTCAGAGCTTCAGAGCAAACTTGCTGAGCAGGAAAAACTCCTCCGCGCGCAGTTTGCTGTCGACGCAGCGCAGATTGAAGCACAGTGCCGCCAAGAGACGCTCAAATCGGTTGCCGATCTTGAAGCGCGCCACGCTGAAGCGCTCTCGAAGCTGAAAAACGAAAACTCGGCGCTGCGGGCAGAAACGGTGCAGCGCGTCGAAACAGCGCGCAGCGAAGCTCTTGCGCAGGCGCAAAAAATTTACGAGAAAAACTTGGAAGCTGCCGTCGCCAGCATGGAGAGCGCTCAAAACGGCAATATGACCCAAGCGAGCGCCATATACAGGAACGAAAGCCGCCGCACGCGCGATTTGCTTGAAACAGCGTACTCCCAGTCGCTGAGCCAGGCTGAAAACCGCTACACAAAACTCCTGAACGCGCAGCTGGCGCAGCAGAAGAGCAACTACGACGCCTCACTTGAAGCTCTGCGCTTCCAAAACCGGCAGGAGCTTGAAAAGTCAGCGTCTTTGGCGCAGGCGGAAAAGGAAAGCGCCCTTGCTCAGCTTGAGCAGACTCACAAAAATGAGCTGGAAGACGCCCGCCGAAGCGCTCAGGCAGAGCTTCAAAAGCGCGAAAAGGAGCTTGAGCAGGCGCACCGGCAGGAGCTTGCCGCGCAGGCAGAGCAGAACAGAGCGGACACGGAGCAGCTTCTCGCACGTCTGAAGCAGGAATACGAAGCAAAGATGCAGGAGCTGGCGGCTCAAAAAGACGCACTTGCCAAAGAGGCCATTGCGAAGCTTGAAGCGCATCACGCTCTTGCCATGCAGGAAGCTGTTGAGCGGATGAAATCAGCCAGCGCGAACGCCGCGAAGCAGATGAATCAGAAGCCCCAGCAGGAGATGAGCGAAAAGCCAGCTCAGGCGAAAAATCCCTAGCCGGAGGCCGAGCGGCATTAGGCAGAATATGACGGGAGAGACTCTCTCCCGTTTTTTTGACAGTTCAGAAGAAAGGGAGCTTCAGGTGAACGCACAGCCGACTCTCATGACGCAGGGGCCAATTTGGAAAAGAATTGTCTTTTTTGCCATGCCCTTGTTTTTTGGAAATCTGTTTCAGCAGCTCTACAACACTGTGGACTCGCTTGTTGTGGGCAACTTTATCGGAAGTGAAGCCCTCGCCGCCGTCAGTTCGTCGGGCAATCTGATCCAGCTGCTCATCGGTCTGATTCAGGGTGTTTTCATCGGCGCCGGCGTCGTCATTTCGCGCTATTACGGCGCGCGCGACAGCGAAAATGTGGGACGCGCCATTCACACCATGGTGGCGTTTGCTCTGCTTGCCGGCATCGCTCTGTCGGTGTTCGGCGTGGCGTTTACGCCTTCAATTCTGCGCCTCATGAGGACGCCGGAGAGCGTTTTGCCGAACTCAACGCTCTACTTTCGAATCTACTTCGGCGGCATTCTAGCGCTGATGATGTACAACTGCGCGTGCGGGATTCTGCAGGCGGTCGGCGACAGCCGTCATCCCCTTTTCTACCTTCTCGTGTCGTCGGGGCTGAACGTCGCGCTTGATCTGCTGTTCGTCATCGTATTCGGCTGGGGCATTGCCGGCGTTGGAATCGCGACAGTCATATCTCAGGCGTTCAGCGCCGCGCTCAGCTACTGGCATCTTTGCCACACGCGCATGGAGCACCGGGTCGTTTTGTCACAGCTGCGCCTTGACGCGCGGACATTGCGCCAAATACTGCATGCCGGTCTGCCGACGGGCGTCCAGAACTCAATCATCTCGTTCGCCAATGTCATCGTCCAGTCACACATCAACTCGTTCGGCGCGATGGCAATGGCTGGCTGCGGAACGTACGCAAAACTGGAGGGCTTCGGCTTTCTGCCTATTGGCAGTTTTGCCCTGGCAATGGGCACGTTCATCGGTCAGAATCTCGGCGCACGCGCCTACGACAGGGCGCTCAAGGGATCGCGCTTTGCCATTGTCGCCTGCGTTGTTCTCGCGGAGTGCATTGCCGGAACGATTTACATCTTCGCGCCGACGCTCATCTCGTGGTTCAACAGCGAAGAGCACGTCATCGCATACGGCGTCATGCAGGCGCGGACGATCACGCCGTTTTACTTTATCCTCGCCGCGTCGCACTGCATCGCGGGAATTCTGCGCGGCGCAGGAAAAGCGATCGTCCCCATGGTCGTCATGATGGTGTGCTGGTGTTTTATCCGCATTGCCTACCTCGAAATTATTCTGTGGAAGTTCAACGACATCAAGTGGCTCTTTCGCGCCTACCCCATCACGTGGACGCTCAGCACGACTGTTTTTTTAATCTACTACTTCAAAGCTGACTGGCTTCACGCCTACGACAAGCGCGCCTGACGGGCACGCGGGCGGAAAATAAAAGTGGCGCGCGGTAAAAACTTTTTTTAACAGTTTTTCCGGCGCGCCGCTTCGCGTGCGTTTTATGACAATTCGCTG
>JAXEJY010000162.1:0-3585 GCA_034101315.1 Pyramidobacter sp. | reverse complement strand
GGAAATCCAGTCATGTCAGATACTTCTATGACGTCAATTCCGGCATCGCGGAACATTTTTGCCGTGCCGGAGCTTGAAAGGATCTCCCAGCCCAAGTCAACGAGCTTTTTCCCCAGCTCAAGAGCGCCGGTTTTATCTGCCACTGAAATAAGAGCTCTGCGTTTCATTGATGAGCCTCCTGGTTCATAATTGTTTTGAGCGCCTGCCAGTAGAGCTGGTGCTCCGTTTTATGAATTTTCGTCTCGAACGTCTCGATTGTGTCGTCAGGAGTCCTCGCGACCTCGCTTTGCAGGATAATCGGGCCGTGATCCATCTCTTCGTCGACATAATGGACGGTGACGCCGCCGACTGGCTCGCCGCTTGCCCAGAAATCTGAAATGGCATGTGCGCCGGGAAAGTTGGGCAGAAGAGCCGGATGGATGTTCAGAATTTTTCCTCGGTGTCTTTGGACAAACTCCGGGGAGATAAGGCGCATGAATCCTGCCAGAACGAGATAATCGACGCTGTTCAGCTGCCACAGTTTCTCAAGTTCAGCTTCACCGGCGGCTCTTCCCTGCGAGTAGGGGAGAACGGCAATTTTGATTTTCCTGTCTGCGGCAATCTGAAGACCGGCGGCTGAGGGCTTATCTGCGCCGACGAACGTCACTTCAACGTCGGCGCGCTCGCGGGCAATATGGTCGATAATCGCTTCCATGTTGCTGCCGCGCCCGGAGATGAGAATGGCGATTCGGCAGGTCATGATCTGACGACTGTTCCCACGCGGCGGGGCTTTTCGCCCAGCGCGGCGAGGACTTCTGTTACTTCAGCCTCATCTTCCGGAGCAGTGATGAACACGTAGCCGATTCCGAGGTTAAACACGCGGCGCATTTCAGCTTCTTCAACGCCTTTTGACGCGATGAGATCAAATACGGCAGGACGCTCCCAGTCGTAGGTCATGCTGCAGACGCACGGCGAGGGAATGACGCGGTTGATGTTCTCCTCAAGACCGCCTCCGGTGATGTGAGCCATGGCGCGAACTTTTCCGGTCGCAGTCGCGGCAATTGCCTGAGGAACGTACAGGCGGGTCGGCTTCATGAGCGTCTGACCGAGCGTTTCGCCCTTGACGGGACCTTCTTTGTCGAGCGATGAGGCGATCTCGTCTTTAAGCGCTGAGCGGACCAGTGTATATCCGTTGCTGTGGACGCCGGAACTGTGAAGCCCTATGATGACGTCGCCCTCCTGAACTTTGGAACCGTCGACGACTTCTGATTCTTTGAGCGCTCCGACGGCAAAACCGGCAAGATCCATGCCGTGTTTGTCATAGACGCCGGGCATTTCAGCAGTTTCACCGCCCAACAGGACGCAGCCGCAGTACGCGCAGGCATCGACAACTGACTTTACGACGGGCGCCATGACAGATTCGTTCAGCGATCCGCAGGCAATATAATCGAGGAAAAACAGCGGCTTCGCACCGCCGGTCACGAGGTCGTTGACGTTCATCGCGACGAGGTCCTGACCGAGACCGTCATAAATTCCAGTGGCGCGCGCCAGCTCGACTTTTGTGCCGACGCCGTCGCAGCAGCCGGCAATCAGCTGATCGCCGCCGAGACGGAACAGACCGCTGAATCCGCCGATTCCGCCCACGACGCGGGGATCTTTCGGCTGAGTTTTGAGGATGCCTTTAATGGTTTCAACCCATCTGTCTCCGCCGACAATATCGACGCCGGCTTTTTCATAGGTCAAATTGCTCATGATCTTCTTCCTCCATATAGTTGCCGTCAAAGCACGCCGTGCAGAGCTGATCTTCGGGCAGACCAACGGCGCGGATAAGAGCCTCGCGACTCAGGTATGACAATGTATCAACGCTCAAATGCTTGCGCAGATCTTCTCCGCTCAGGCGCGCAGCGACGAGTTCGCGTCGGCTTGGAGTGTCAATGCCGTAATAGCAGGGGAACGTGACAGGCGGACTGGAAATGCACATGTTGACGCTCTTGGCTCCGCACTTGTCGCGCAAAAGCTGCGCGACCTTGATGGAAGTCGTTCCGCGGACGATGGAGTCGTCAATGACGAGAATGTCGCGATCTTTGATGAGCTCTTTCATGGGATTGAGCTTTTTCAGGACTCCAAGCTCGCGGACACGCTGCGTGGGCTCGATGAACGTGCGGCCGCTGTAGCGGTTGCGGACAATGGCTGATTCGTACTGAACGCCTGATTCTTCGGCAAAGCCCAGCGCGGCAATCGTTCCGCTGTCCGGAAGCCCCGTGACAAGACCGTGCTCCAGTGCTTTGCGGCACTGTTCGCACTCAGCGCACGCCTTTGCGAGCTCTCTTCCCATTCTCTTGCGGCTTTCGTACACCGAGACGCCGTCGATAATGCTGTCGGGACGCGCAAAATAGACGTATTCAAAGACACAGTGATATTTCCGCTTCGTCTCGTGAGGAATTCTGAAACTCTGACAACCGTTTTCATCGATGACGATAATTTCACCGGGCTGGACGTCGCGGATGAACTGCGCGCCGAGAAGGTCGAAAGCGCATGACTCTGATGCAACATACATGATGTCGCCGCGCTTGCCGAGCGCCAGAGGGCGGAATCCCCACGGATCGCGCGCGGCAATCAGCTTGTCGTCGTGAAGGATGATGAACGAATAGGCGCCGCGCAGACGGCGGAGAGCATTGCTCAGCGCGTCAAGAAATGGTCTGTTCGGCTGATGCGAGATGAGATGGAGCAGGACTTCTGTATCGCTGCTCGACTGGAAAAGGGCGCCGCGCCCTTCAAGCGTCGTGCGGAGCGCCTCAGCGTTCGTCATGTTGCCGTTGTGAACGACGGCAAAAGAGCCGCGGCTCAGGCTGTTGGCGAGCATCGGCTGAGTGTTGTTCAGACCGCTTCCGCCAGCAGTAGGGTAGCGCACGTGCCCGATGGCAGTGCAGCATTCAATCTGGCAGATTTCCGCCTGATCGAGCGCGGAATGAACAAGTCCGCTGCCCTTGCGGCAGTCAATTTCGCCATGCCCGTTCGTCCAAGCGATGCCGGCGGCTTCCTGTCCTCTATTCTGCAGAGCATAGAGGCCGAGGAAGATATCTTCAGGCAGTTTTGTGCTGCGGGGCGAATAAGCTCCGATGATTCCGCACATATTTAACTCCTGTACGCTTTAGTGAGCTGCTCAACGGTCGCAGCGCACTCGCCGCCGACGGCAAGGCAGTCGCCGCCGACCGTTCCGAGTTCTGTCAAGGGGATTCCCTCCCAAAGCTTCTTGAACTCTTCAACGTTAGCCGGGGAAACGGCATAGACAGCCGCTGTGCCGCCTTCGCCGAACAGTTTGACTGTCGAACAATCGGGAACAACGTTGAGCTTCACGCCGACGCCGGAGTCAATTGCTTCTTTCGCGACGGCAACGGCGAGGCCGCCGCCGATAAGAGGACGGGCGCTATGCGCAGCCTGAGTGTTGGCGACTGCACGGGCCGCGTCATTGAAGCGGCGCTCGCGATCAGCGTTGAAGGGAACAGGACGTCCGGCAAAGTCACCAGCGCTGTAGTGGCGCTGGTAGACGCTGGCAGCAAGCGTTCCTTCGTTCCATCCGGCGAGGAAGAGGACGTCGCCTTCCTG
>JAXEJY010000161.1:0-2179 GCA_034101315.1 Pyramidobacter sp. | reverse complement strand
GCAATGTCGTCCACCACCATTGTGCAGCCGCCGATACAGCCGAAGAAGCGAAGATCTCCGCCGATTTCGCCTATTTTCGCCAGAAAATCAAGCAGATTGCCGGCAATTGTCACTGACGAAACGGGAGAGAATACGCCGTTTTTGTACAGAAGTCCTCGGGCAGCCAGAGAGAAGTCGCCCGTGACGGAGTCGATTGTGTGCAGTCCCATCAGCTCGGTCACGCAGAAACACCCGTCGTTGTCCGCGACGATGTCCTCCCACGGACGCGCGCCCGGCATGACGAAGAAGTTGCTGATGTCGACTTCGGGAATAGACGCTCCGCTGCGCACAGCGTTGCCCGTGGAGGGAAGACCAAGCCGAGCGCCGTACTGGAGGTTTGTGAGCCAGCCGGAAAGCACTCCGTCGCGGAGAACTGCTGTGCGTCCCGTGCTCACGCATTCGCTGTCAAAAGGCGACGTTCCCATGCCGCCGTAGAGCCGCCCGTCGTCGACCAGCGTCAGAGAACCGGACGCGACCTGCTGCCCCATTTTTTGAGCGAGGAGCGAAAAGCCCTTACATACATTTGAAGCGCAGAACATATCAGCCAGCGCTTCAAGGAGATCGGCAGTCACCGTCGGCTCAAGGACAAGGCGGTACTGTCCTGTCTTCAGAGGCGAGCCGCCAAGCATGCGCACAGTACGCTCGACAGCCTCTTCAACGGGCAAACAGCACATAAGCGAAGAGAGAGAACGCCCTTCAGCACCCGCGCCGCCAATTTCGACAGCGTCGCCGTCCTCAGCTAAAAGAGACAGTCCTATGGAGCCGCTTGCACAGCGATGACGGCAGAAAACGCCCGATGTGTTCATGATGAGCGACTCGCTCCAGACCGCCGAAACAGAGGCAGAACGGACTGATTTGACCCGCCGGTCAAGGCGGCGCGCCTGAGCGCTCATCTCAAGGCACAGTTTCATCTGAGCGTCGGGATTCCACGCCGGAATGTTCTGGTCATAAAGCCCAAGATCCGTTCTGGGCTCTGAGGGCTGCGCCTGCGCAAAAAGAGCGTCGTCCTCCGGCTCACTGCACGAAGCATTTTGAAGCGCAGCCTCGCACAGCAGCTCCGAGGCGTCATCGTCCAAATCGCTCAGGCTGGCGACTCCCTGACGGCCGCAGCTGTCGAGAACGCGGAGCCCCATGCTCATTCCTGCAGAAGAACGGCTGCGCTCGATCTTGTCATCGCGCGCTGAAAACGAACGGATCTCTGAACAGCCCCACACGCAGTCGGCTGCCACAGCTCCCTTTGCCTTGGCACGTTCCAGAGTCTTTTCAAGAAGACTCTGCGCCTTATCGGGATTCATTATTTCAGCGCCGCTTCACGGCAGATGATATCAGCAGCTTCCTTGACGTCGGCAGCGGATACCTGAAGGTGAGTCACGAGACGGACGCGGCGCGCGCCGGCTGTATTGCACAGCACGCCGCGCTGTGCAATACGGCCGACGAACTCCATCGCCTCCGGCAGAGGCTTTGGCAGATTGAAGTAGACCATGTTCGTCGAATGAGGCATGTTCTCCACGTCCAGCCCCCCCTCAGCAAGCAGGCGGTTCAGCTCCTGCGCGTTGGCGTGATCCTCTGCCAGACGAGCCACGTTGTGTTTCAGCGCGTAAATTCCGGCTGCCGCCATGAAACCTGCCTGACGCAGAGCGCCGCCGATGCGCTTGCGGTTAAAGCGGGCGCGCTCAATGAAGTCTTTTGAGCCGCACAGCATGGAGCCCATGGGCGCGCCGAGTCCCTTAGAGAGACAGAACTGAACAGAATCGACAGCAGTCGTGTACTCTTTAACGTCGACGCCCCACGCCGCCGCCGCGTTGAACACGCGCGCGCCGTCCAGATGAACTGCAAGCCCGCAGCGATGCCCTTCCTCCGCCGCTGCCGCGAACACATCCGGCGCGACAGCAACAGCGTTGCAGTCATTGTGCGTATTTTCAAGGCACAGAAGCGTCGGCTGCGGATAGTGTACGTTGTTCTCGGGGATTGCCGCCGCGATGCTCGCAGGCGACGGACAGCCCGTGGAATCGTCAAGGGCATACGGAAGAATCCCGGCGACAGCGGTAATTCCGCCGCCCTCGCCTTTGAAGAGGTGAGCGCGCTCTCCGACCAAGACGCCGTCGCCGTGACGCGTGTGCGTCATCAGCGCGACGAGGTT
>JAXEJY010000160.1:0-5265 GCA_034101315.1 Pyramidobacter sp. | reverse complement strand
TCCCCAGCAGAAAACGATTCCCGCCGCCAGAAGCAGCGCGTGAGCGCGGATTTTGACGGGAATTGAAATGCGCCCTGTCTCGTGCGACGCAGCCATGACGGTAAGGCCGTACAGACCGCCACAGAGGAACAGCGAGGCAGTCAGAACACCAACCAGCCAGCTCTGAAGAAAATTCCAGAACGGCAGAGAGAACATGTAGAATCCAATGTCGTTGCCGAAAATGGCGTCTTTTGAGCCGAACTCGCCGCCGTAGAGGAACTGGAAAATCATCTGCCATTTGTCCATCGCTCCCGCGCCGTCGGACACGGCGACGACGACGGAAACGGCAAGAGGCGCCCAGACGGCAAGCGGGTGGCGCAGAAGCGCCGACAGCCCTTCAGCTGCCGGAATGCGGACATCGCGCGCCAGTCGCAGAGCCAGACGCACGTTTGGATACAGCACGGCAAATGTCAGAATCGCAACCGCCGCCGCCAGAATCCACTGAGGCATCAGGCGCTTCCAGAAAACCGAAGCGATTCCCTCCGCCGAAAACCAGTAGTAGTCAGCAAGGAAATTGGCAAGCGCCGGAAGCCCCGCCGTCAGAAAGAACAGGAGCGCCAGAAGAACGATCGTCTTGCGGCTGAAGTTCAGCTTCAGCGTCTGCGGCGCGCGCCGCTCAGAGCTCTCGCCCCCGCCGAAAGGGAATCCCCCGAACGGAAAGCCGCCGAAAGGACTTCCGCCAGAGGAGTTCCAGTCTCGAAACGTCATACGAATACCCCCTTCAAAAATAGATTACGCCAGATGATGGCGCGGCCAGACAAAAAACACCGCCGCAAGCCCTGCCAGAGGGATGAGCGCCGCGCCGATAATGACGGCGTTCAGACCGTACGCCTCAGCCGCCATGCCCGCCGGCGTCACAATCACGCCGCCCAGACCGTACGACAGCCCCATCGTCAGCGAGCTGACCGTGCTGCGGTCGTGAACTGCCAGACTCTGCGCCAGAGCGTCGTTCAGAGCCTGCCCCGTCGAAAGAATCCCCAAGCCTACGACCATGCACGCCAGAGACGGTACGAGCGGCAGAAAGACGCCCGCGCACATCAGCGCCGTTCCGGCAGGAATCGACACAGCCGCCGCGCGCGTCGCCGTCCAGTCAGGATGCCAGCGCGCCACCCAGAGCGGCGCCAGCGCCGCCACAACCGTTGTGCCGAAAATCATGCTTCCGCCCAGAGCCAGCGAACCGCCTTTCGACGCGATGAGCAGCGGCAGAAGGAAAATCATGGCGCGCTTCGTCAAGTCGCGCGAGATCGTCAGACACCACACGGGCCAGATCAGCTTGAAAATGCCCCAGAAACGGCGAGGCAGCTGAGAAAGCCCCATCGTCCCGTTTCCGTCAGGCTCGTGAATGCGCGGCATCGACGCGCCGCACGCGAAAAAAGCGGCAAGCGGCAGAATGACTCCGGCAACCGGCAGAAACGCGTGCGGGACGTGCTCATACAGAAACACGCCGTAGAGAGGCCCGACCGCCGAGCCGAGCGTTCCGCCCAGCGCAAACAGCGCCAGCCCCAGAGGGATTTTCTCGCCGCCGGAGAGATAGCCGACAGCCCCCTGCGCCTGAGGGTGAAACAGCGCCGTTCCCAGCCCCCACAGCACACAGCACGCCAGCGCCATGGGATAGTTGAGCGACAGGGGAATCAGCGAGCCGAAAAAGCCCGTCAGCAGAATTCCCCAGCGGATAAACGCGCTGTGCCCCAAGCGGTCGGACACGTAGCCCGAAACGGGCTGAACGACGCTGTGCATCAGCCCGCCGAGCGTCGAGAGAAATCCCGCCGCTCCCATGGAAATCCCCAGCTCGCGAATGAGCAGAGGGATAAACGCCTCGATAAAATGAGCGTACAGATCGTTGATAAAATGCGCGAGCCCCAGAAGATTCCACAGACCGCGCGGAGAAACAGCAACTTTCCTCATCACAGAACTTCCTTCTCGTACTACCACGCAAGCCCGTCAAAGGGCTTCGGCAAAATTCGGCTTCTGATGCGGCAGAAGCCCTCTTCAAACTCAACTCTCGAAATGTACAGGGACAGATTATACCGTTTCAGGTCAAAAATCGGCTGAATGTGTTCCAGGGCATTCTCGACATACGACGCCGGAACAGGCGCGTTGTTGACCTCAAGCTGAATGTCGTCGAGCCAGAACTCGCCGCCGTTGCGCACCGCCAGGACGCACGACACTTCCAGCTTGATCTTCAGCTTCAGGAGCTTTAAGTCGGCGATGTAGTACGCCGACGCCGAAATTCTGCCGTCTTTTATGGCAATTTTCACGCTGCGCCACTCGTCTTTGTCGCCGAACGCGCGGTTCATCAGATAGTCGTTGACGTCCTTTTCAGTGATTACCGCGTCGGCGTGGCACGACAGCATCGAATAGATTTTCGGGTATTCGATGTCCTTCCACGTGTCAGGCGGCGACACCATGACGTCAAAACCATCGGCTTCAAGGCGCGAAATCCTCATTCCCTGAACCGTGCTGCCCGTCATGTTCAAGTACAGCCACGGAATCAGACCGTTTTCGCGCGGAAGCGAGCTGAGCGTCATTTCAGCGCGCTCCGGTGACAGGGACCGGACAATGATGCCGAACAGTTCCTGCCCCCAGTCCGCCCCGCGCGCGACCGAGGCGGACAGAAGCAGAAACAGCAGCACGGCAGCTGCTTTAAATGTACGAGGCAATTTCATGCGTATTTTCCTCCGCGTTAAAAGAGAAGCGTCAGCCCCGACACGATGATCAGAACCATTACCGCCGCGCGGAAAATCCGCTCGGGGAACAGCCGCGACAGACAGACGCCGCTCAGCGTCCCCAGAGCCGTCACGGGCGCAAGGCAGCCAAGCAGGGCGAAATACGGCACGTCAAGAATCCCTTCGCCCGCAAACACAGCCATCGTCGCGATGTTGAGCGACAGAAAATACGCCGACATCGACGCGCGAAAGACATTTTTCGGCACGTCGCCGGCGGACAGAAAAATGGCGACGGGCGGACCGGAAAGAGAAATGCACCCGTTCAGAAATCCGCTGAGCGCCCCGACGCAGAATCTCAGAGACTTTCTCTCAATGCTGCACCGCCAGCCCAGCCAGAGCAAAACGCCGGAGACGATGACGAGCACGCCCGTGCCCATTTTGAACACGGACAGAGGCAGCGCCGACGGCAGAAGCGAACCCGGAACGACGCCGACAAACGAGCCGATCAGAAGAGGGCGAATCAAACTCCAGTCCGCGTCGTGCCGCAGTTTTAAGAAAATCGACAGATTCATGACGATTGCCAGACCCGTAATGAGGGGCGTGACCGTCGTCGGCGCCAGAAAGCGCAGGAGAACCGGAACTGCCGCCAGCCCCATGCCGAAGCCGACGCTGCCCTGAACGGCGCTTCCGGCAAAGATAATCGCCGCGCAGACAGCCAGAACTGAAATGTCAGGCATCAGCAGCCCTCGCACAGACTGCGGCGCTTTTCAGCGATGCTGCCCATCAGATCTTCAAACGCGCGGACAAAAGCGGCAAGCCCGTCGGCGAGCAGTTTGTCCGTGACGGAATTCAGACACACGCCGCACGCGCCAAGCCGCTCAAGATCCGCCGCCGCGCTGCCGTCTTTGACCGTGAGCGCAGGCGTTCCCGACTTCATGAACGCGTCGAGCGTCGCAGGCGGAACAGTGTTCACCGTGTGCGCGCCGATGAGCGAATCGACGTACAGCGTCGGCGAGTAGCTCTTGTTTTTCGTGCCCGTGCTCGCCCACAGAGGCCGCTGGACGCGCGCCCCCTTGGCGGCAAGAGCGTTCCAGCGATCACTGCCGAACTGCTCCTCAAAGACAGAGTAGACGACGCGGGCGTTGCTGACGGCAATGCGTCCGGCAAGAGCAGGTTCTTTTTCGGCAAGAACAGGATCGACTGCCGAGTCAATGCGGCTGACAAAAACCGAAGCCACCGACGCGGGCGTCAGAGGCAGATTTTCGGCATTTCGGCGCTCAAGCCCGCGGATATACGCCTCAGCGACAGCGCGGTACTGCGCGACGGAGAAAATCAGCGTGGCGTTGACACTGATTCCGCTGTACACCGCCTCTTCAATCGCCGCGACGCCGGCGTCCGTCGCCGGAATTTTAATCATGGCGTTTTTGCGGTCAAGGGCGTTCCACAGACGAATTGCTTCAGACACCGTTGCCGCGCAGTCCTCGGCGATGAGCGGATTCACCTCAAGGCTGACAAATCCGTCGTTGCCGTTCGACGCCGCCCACACGGGCTCGAAAACGGCGCACGCCGCCTTCACGTCGCCCGCCGTCAGAGCGTCGTAGATCTCCGTGTCGCTCTTCCCTGCTTTTGCCAGACGCCTGATGTCCTCGTCGTACTCGCACGAGCCGGCAATAGCTTTCTGAAAAATCGACGGGTTTGTCGTCACGCCCCGCACGCCCTCCTCCGCCAGACGCGCCAGCGTTCCGTCCTCAAGAGCGCCGCGGCTGATGGAATCGTACCAGATACTCTGCCCAAGCTCGTATGTTCTCTTCAGAATCTCATTCATGACGTTCCGTTCCTTTCTGCTGTCCAGTCAGTCAGGGCACAGCAGCCCTGCCGTATTCTTCATGTTATCCGCACATTTTGGGCGGATATCGTTTCATTTTATGCTGAATACGCCCTGCCGGTCAACGATTTTTTGCAAAAAGCAGACATTTTATTCTGCGCCGCACGCGAGTCTTTGAAAAATTGCCGTTTATATGTTAGCATGAGGCGTCGATATAAGAAATTTTTCGGAGGATTCGTTATGATTCGCGCGGTTCTTTTTGACTTTGACATGACACTGATCGACAGCAGCGACGCCCTGCTTTCGAATATCAACAAAATGGCAGAGCACTTCGGACGCCCCAGCTGCACCCGCGCCCTCCTGCTTGAGTGCATCGGACTGAACTCCGACGCGTTCTGGGAAGCCATTTTCAGCGGATTCAGCGACGAGCACGAGGCGTACTACGTCAGCGAGTGCCTGCCGCACGAGCACGAGAAAATGCGCGCGTTTGACGGATCGTTTGAATGCGTCAGAGCTCTGAAAGCCGCCGGAATAAAAGTCGGCTGCGCGTCAAACCGCAACACGCCCGTCCGAGTGCTGAGCATGACAGGACTGGCGCCCCTGATGGACTGCATCGTCGGCGCGTGCGACGTGGAGCACCCCAAGCCGGCGCCAGACGTCATCCTGCGCGGCATGGAGCTTCTGGGCAGCGCCCCCCAGGAGACGGCGTACATCGGCGACACGCCCATCGACGTG
>JAXEJY010000159.1:0-7975 GCA_034101315.1 Pyramidobacter sp. | reverse complement strand
GAATCTGACAGCTGAATAGGAAAAACTATTCGTAGTACACTCCGCTGAGGAGGTTGATTGTGCCGCGGTAGAAGTTATCGGCGCCCTTCAAGTTTTTGTTCGTGCCGTAGAGCGTATCGGGGATGGCAAGGTAGCACCAGGGGTTCAGCTCGTTGACGCGCTCGCAGAAGCGGGTGTAGATCTCAGCGCGCTCAGGGCCGTCTTCGGTAACGCTGCCCTTGTCGAGGAGCTCGTCAACCAGAGCGTCTTTCAGCCAGACGCGGTTGGAGGGGCCGGCGAATCTGGAGTGCATAGCGCCCTTGATGAATGCGTCGGGATCGGGGTTGATGTTGGAGGAAGCCCAGCCGATCATGAAGACGGGCAGTTTGCCGCTCTTCAGCTGCTCAAGGAAGTGACCCCACTCAAGAACCTGAATCTCAACCTTGATGTTGTGCTCGGCAAGCATGGACTGGATGATCTGGGCGTAGTCCTTGCGCTGCTTGTTCTCGTTGGTGTAGATGGTGAGGGAAAGATCTTTGATTCCGGCTTCTTCAAGCAGTTCGGCAGCCTTGTCGGGGTCGTATTCAACGGGCTCAGGCTTGGGGAAGTAGCTGTTGATGGGAAGCAGCGGGCTGGTGGGAACCTGTCCGAGTCCCTGATAGACAACGTCGAGCGCCGCTTCACGATCGATGGCGATGGTGATGGCCTTGCGGACTTTGGGGTTGTCGAAGGGAGGCGTCTGAGTGTTGAATCCCAGATAGGTGATAGCAAGCCCGGGCTTGTTGTACACGTTGACTTTGCCCTCTTCTTTCAGGCGCTTAAAGTCGTTGTTGGGGATTCCGTAAGCGAGATCGATGTTGCCGGTTTCAAGTTCGATGACACGGCTGGTCGCTTCAGGAATCGTGCGCATAAGCAGCGTTTTGAACTTGGGCTTTTCGCCGCGGTAGTCTTCAAAGCGCTCATAGGTGACGTGGTCGCCCTTCAGCATTTCCACGAATTTGAAGGGGCCCGTTCCGATGGGATGCTTGCCGTAGTTCTCGCCGGCAGCTTCAACAACTTTTTTGTTCATGATGTAGCTGGAAGCGTGGTTGAAGTAGGAGAGGAAACCGGCCATGGGCGCGGAGGACTTCATCTGGAATGTGTATTTGTCGATGATCTTGAAGCCGTCGGGGTTGATGTTGGCGCCGTAGGATTTGACAGCTGCTGCCTGAGGCGTCGTCATGCGGTGCAGGGTGAACACGGCATCTTCCGCGGTCAGCTCATCGCCGTTGTGGAATTTGACGCCCTTGCGGAGAGTAATTTCATATGTGACGTCGTCGAGTTTCTTCCAGCTTTCAGCAAGGCAGCCGACGAGCTCTTTTTCGGGCGTGAAATCAAAAAGAGGCTCATAGATCTGAATCATGTAGGTGCTGGACGTCGTGTCGTTCGTCATCTGAGGATCGAGCGACTTCGCATCGGCAGCCATGCCGATAACAATCGTATCCTTGGGAGCAGCCAGAGCGCTGCCGCACACTGCCGCGCAGGCGGTAAGCGCAAGGACGAAAACAGAGAAACGTTTCATGTTCACTTTACAACAACTCCTTCTACATTTTCTTAAAGTTTCCCCAAGGGAAACTGTGACACCTGTTCGTACAGCAGCGCGCTATTTCGTGTTTCCGGCGCAGTGTTTCTGCGCAAACGCCAGAGCCTGCTGGAATGTGCTCTCATCAGGACAGTAGACGCGCATGAGCACGCCTCTTTTGCCCCGAAGCAGGACAACCATCAGCTCGTGGAGCGGCTGAATGCGAGTGACATCAGACCACGAAACGCTCCGTTCGACGTTTCTGATCGACTCAAATGAAGGATCGATAGGATATCCCTTCCAGTGAATCAGCCGTCCGTCAAGCGCCCGCGGATGCGCTCGGATATTATCGCATAAGACACGCGACGAATCAAAACGGTACAGCGCTGCATAGTGGTTTCTCGTGATGAGAAAGCAGATGACGAGAAACAACGCAATGAAAATTAAAGAGATATAGCTGGCGACAACGGCGCCGCCGAAGAGATGGGATGTTTCAAGGAAACCGCCGAAAAGAAACTGAAGCGCGAGAAGGGCGAGCCATGAAACAAGCCACGCGATAGCCAGCACGATGAAAAAATCGAGAAGAATCAGAGGATTCGTCCCCAGAGGAACGCCGACGAACCACCGGAGCTTTTTGATCTCTTCGCCGCGATTGTTCGGATCTCGTTCTGTTTTAAGCATGTGGGCGCAAATTTCGGGCAAAGTGGCATGCCACGAAGTGATTCGGCTCAATTTCAGTCAGCGCCGGATTCTGAGTCATGCAGATATCCTGACGGTAGGCACAGCGTCCGGCGAAGCGGCAGCCCGCCGGAGGGTTGACGGGGCTTGGAACGTCGCCCTCAAGGATGATTCTCTGGCGCTTCCCGCTGAGACGTGCGACGGGAACTGCCGACAAAAGCGCCTGCGTGTAGGGGTGGACAGGGTCGCTGAAAAGGACAGTGTTGTCGGCTTTTTCAACGACTTGTCCGAGGTACATGACGGCGACCTCATCGGAGACGTACCGAACGACGCTGAGGTTGTGAGAGATGAACAGATAGGTGTATCCGCGATCGCGTTTCAAGTCGTCAAGCAGGTTGAGCACCTGAGCCTGAATGCAGACGTCCAGAGCTGATACCGGCTCGTCAAGAACGATAAACTCAGGATTCAGCGCCAGCGCGCGCGCGATGCCGATTCTCTGGCGTCGTCCGCCGTCAAGCTCGTGCGGGAACGACGTAATCAGTCTCTGCGCCAGACCGACTGTGTCCATCAGTTCTTTAACGCGGGCGTCGATCTCATGGTGCGAACAGGCTTTGTTGATGATCAGAGGCTCAGCGATGAGCTGAGAAACGGACATGCGGGGGTTGAGCGATGAAAAAGGATCCTGGAAAACAATCTGAGCGTTTTTGCGGAACTCAGAGCGCTGTTCAGCGTTGAATTTCAGAGAGTCTTTGCCGTTGAAGAAAACCTCTCCGGACGTCGCTTCAATAAGGCCGATAACGACGCGTCCGAGCGTCGATTTGCCGCAGCCCGATTCGCCGACAAGTCCGAGCGTTTTTCCGCGGGGAATGGAGAGGGAAACGTCATCAACGGCATGGAGCAGTCCTCCGTGAACGCTGAAATATTTTTTTAGATGGCGGATGTCCAGGAGTGTATTTGCAGCAGTGGATGCGCCTGTCATAATCTTGAACCTCCCTCGTACTTCTGCGGAAAATAGCAATCCACGAAATGCCCCGGCTCCACTTCAACCATGCCGCAGGCTTTTGTGCGGCACGACTCCTGAGCGTAAGGGCAGCGGGGTGAGAAGCTGCAGCCCTGAGGCAGATTCGTGGGGTCGGGCGGCAGTCCGGGAACGACGGCCAGCTTTTGCCCCAGAGGGCTTTCTAAGTCGGGAACGGCGTTGAAAAGACCATGAGTGTACGGATGCAGAGGGTTGCCGTAAAGCTGGCGGAGGCTGGCATATTCGACGACGCGGCCGGCATACATAATCGCGACGTTATCGCACGTTTCAGCCACGATTCCTAAGTCGTGAGTGATCAGCAGCATCGACGTCTTCACCTTGCGCTGCAGATCCTTGATCAGCTCAAGCACCTGAGCCTGAATGGTGACGTCAAGCGCTGTCGTCGGCTCGTCAGCGATCAGCAGCATCGGTTTGCACGCCAGAGCGATAGCTATTCCGACGCGCTGACGCATTCCGCCTGAGAACTGATGCGGATAGTCCTTGGCGCGCTCAGTTCGGATTCCTACGAGACGGAGCATTTCATACGCGCGTTCGCGAACTTCTTCGCCTTTCAGATCAGAGTGCAGAGAGATCATTTCCATAATCTGCTCTTCGACGGTCATAATCGGGTTGAGCGACGTCATAGGATCCTGGAAAATCATAGCGATGTCGCCGCCGCGCATTTGGCGGCGTTCCGCTTCAGTCATTTCCATGACGTTCTGACCGTTGAAGAAGATCTCGCCGCTATAGATCTCGCCGGGAGGCGATTGGATCAGCTGAAGCACAGCCAAGGCTGTCGTCGTCTTTCCTGCGCCGGTTTCGCCGACAAAGCCCAGAGATTTTCCCTTCTCGAGCTTGAGATTCAGATCATTGACGGCGTTGACCATGCCGGAGTCGGTGTCAAAGCGGACCGACAGATGGCGGATATCAAGGAGCATATTTGATTCGTCTGTCATAGGGTCCTCCTTTAGCGTTTCTGTTTAGGATCCAAGGCATCGCGAAGACCGTCGCCGAGGAAGTTCAGAGCGATGATTGTGATGACGATTGCCATGCCGGGGAACAGGCTGAGATACGCGCTGCTGCGCAGATAATCGCGGGCGCTTGAAAGCATTCCGCCCCATTCAGGATACGGCGGCTGAATCCCAAGACCGATGAAGCTCAGCGACGCGGAGGACAAAATCGCGTTCGCAACGCTCAGAGTCGCCTGAACGATCAGAGGAGCGCAGCAGTTGGGCAGAATGTGGAGCAGAATAATTCTGAAATCGCTGGCGCCCATCGCGCGGGCAGCTTCGATAAACTCCATCTCTTTAACCGACAGAACCGACGCTCGAAGAAGGCGGGCAAACCTCGGCACTGAGGAGAGCCCGACGGCGATCATCAAGTTGAACAGACCTGGCCCCAGCGCGGCGGCAATGGCAATGGCAAGCAGCGTCGACGGTATCGCGAGCTGAACGTCCATGAGGCGCATCAGGAAGTTATCCAGCCTGCCACCATAGTACCCTGCGACAGCGCCGAGCGTTCCGCCGATGACCAATGCAATGGAAACAGCTACAAGCCCGACTTGCAGTGAGACGCGGGCGCCGAAAATCAGACGGCTCAGAACGTCGCGGCCGAACTCGTCAGTTCCAAGAAGGTACTTTGCGTTCGGCGCCTGAAGCGTCATGCGGAGATTCTGACGCGAGTACTTGAAAGGCGCGACATAATCCGCGAAGACGGCGACGAAAATGAGAATGAGAAGAACCGCGAGACCGAACATGGCAAGCTTGTTTCGTTTGAGACGAACGAGTGTCAGACGAAGCATACTGTTCTTTTTTAAGAGCACAGTTCTCGCCTCCTAACGATATTTTGCCTTAATGCGCGGATCGACCCATGCGTACAGCAAATCCACGATCAAGTTCATAAAACAGTAGACGATAGCGATGTACAGAACGCCGCCTTGGACGACAGGAAAATCGCGCATTTTGATGGACTCAACCATCAGACGGCCGACGCCCGGAATGGAGAAGACCGTTTCCGTCAAAATAGCGCCCCCCAGCAGCCCGCCGAACTGCATGCCGATAATCGTCAGAATCGGAATCAGAGCGTTTGGGAGAGCGTGCTTCCAGATGATGAGGGACTCTCTCTGTCCCTTGGCGCGGGCAGTGCGGATGTAGTCTGATTTAATAACTTCCAGCATACTGGATCGAGTCATTCGCGTGATGACTGCCAGAGTGCCTCCCGAAAGCGTGAAAACGGGCATGATCATCTCATCAAATGTGCTGAACCCAGACGGCGGAAGCCACTGAAGCTTGACGGAGAAAAGAAGAATGAGGAGAACTCCAAGCCAGAAGTTCGGCATGGCGACGCCAATGAGCGCCAGAACCATTGAGACAGAGTCGAAGAATGAATATTGCCGTATGGCGCAGATAATCCCGAATGGAAGCCCAAGTGCCACGCCCAGAATAACAGCCCAGAACGCCAGTTTCAGCGTCACAGGGAATCGGCTCATCAGCTCTTCGCTGACGGGAGACTTTGTGATGTATGAATTGCCGATGTCGCCGTGCAGAATTGCTTTGTAACAGTAACGTCCGAACTGGACAAAAAACGGATCGTTCAGGCTGTAGTTGATGCGGAACTGTTCTACAGCTTCAGCGGGGGCGTCTTCTCCGAGAGCCATGCGGGCAGGATCGCCCGGAGTGATGTAAAGCAGCGTAAAAACAATGAGAGCGACTCCTGCAAGCACAGGTATGAGCATCAGAAGCCGCCGCAGCGTATACTTAAGCACAAAAAGCTCCTCCTTACGGTTTACAAAAATTCCGCAAAAACTTAAGTTTTTACGGATATTGTCGATTTTCTATCGCCTCCGCTCCGCTAATTTCATTGAAATGAAGCAAAATAATAAAACTTTTGCGTATTTCAAATCTTATTTTAATGCTAAAAGCGACACTACATTAATACGAGAGCTTATGTTATCATAAGGAAAGCCACTTTGGCAATTAGAATAAAAGAACAGAAAGGAGAATATGAGTCGATGGGAGTTGTCATAAAGAACGCGCATATCTGTGATGGAAGCGGTGCTGCCTGGTATCCGGGAGAGCTGAGAATTGAGGGCGGCCGCATTGCGTCTGTCGGCAGACTTGTGACACGGGTTGAGGGCGACGAAGAGTTCGATGCCGGCGGCAAAATGCTCGCTCCCGGATTTATCGATATCCACAACCATGCCGACTGGGGCATTATGAAAAATCCTGAGGCGGCGAATATTCTGCTTCAGGGCGTGACGACGATTATCGTGGGACAGTGCGGACTGAGCCCTGCTCCGATTGTCCCTGAGCGCGTAAAAGATCTTGATGAGTACAGCGGAATTTCGAAGTCAGGGCAGCATGTTGACTGGAACTGGAGCAGCTTTGGCGAGTGGCTGTCGCGCCTTGACGAGCTTCCTCTGGGAATTAACGTCGGGGGCTTTATCGGTCAGGGAACTGTACGCCTCTGCGTGATGGGTTTTGACAGCCGCACTCCCACTCAGGAAGAGCTGGAAAAAATGCGCAGTCTGGTTGAGCAGGGCATGGACGACGGCGCGTTTGGACTCACGAGCGGTTTGGCGTATCCGCCCGGAATATATTCGTCCGACGCCGAGCTTGAGTTTGTCGCCGGAGGGCTGACGAAGCGCTGCGGTCTGTATCTGTCCCACATGCGCAATCAGTCAGAGCAGTCTCCTGAGTGCGTCCGCGCGACCATTAACGTGGGGCGAGTCAACAATATCCCCGTTCAAGTCGTTCACCTTAAAGCCAGAGAGGGAGATCGCCCGGGCATGGCGGCGCACCTTTTCTCCATTATTGATGAAGCGCGGGCGGAGGGAATTGACGTCACAGTCGATCAGTATCCCTACACGGCTGCCAGCTCTAATATGCGCTCGCTGATGCCGCGCTGGGTCCATGCCGGCGGCGTCGAAGGCATCATGAAGCTCCTCTCTGATCCCGAAAAGCGTTCTGCGCTTCACGATGAAATGGAAGCTTCTGAGCGCTGGATCAAGGCGATGGAGCACGGACACGGCCCAAGCGGAATTATTTTCGGCGAGCTGCCGTTTACCCCTGAATTTACGGGAATAAACCTTGAAGAAGCGGCGCGCCGCATGAACACGGATCCCGTTGACGCGCTTCTTGAAATCATCCTCAAGAATCAGGGCTGCGACCGCGGAATTTACTTCACCATGTCTGAGGAGGATATCCTCGCTGTCATGGTGAATCCTCTGGTTATGGTCGGCTCTGACGGATCCACTGCCGACAGGGGCGAGTTTGTTCACCCCAGATACTGCGGAACGTTCCCCAGAAGCCTCGGACATTACGCCAGAGACTTGAAGCTCTATCCCTTAGAAGAAGGCGTCAGGAAGATGACTTCTCTGCCGGCAGCGCGCCTTGGCTTGACGTCTAAGGGACTCCTTCGCCCGGGAATGGACGCTGATTTGGTGCTGTTTGATCCCGAAACCATTGCTGACGGCAATTCATACGAGAATCCGACGGAGCCTCCCAAGGGCATTGAGGCTGTCTGGGTTGGCGGCTGTCTGGCTGCCCGCGGCGGAAAGACGACGGGAAAACGCTGCGGAAAAGTCCTCAGATACTGATGAAGAGACGAGTGATATTTGGCGTGTTCGAGAAATATGAGAGAACATGCCCGGAACAGCTCTCAAAAAGAAAGCCCGCGCTCACCAGAAATCGGAGCGCGGGCTTTTATTGTACGCGAAAAAACAGATTTTAGCGATATCC
>JAXEJY010000158.1:0-10201 GCA_034101315.1 Pyramidobacter sp. | reverse complement strand
AACTACCTTATGCGCCGTTTTCCGGACGGCGAGTGCTTTGGTTTTGAGGGCGTCAGATATTTCAGACTTCCTCTGCCGTTTCATGCGATTGCCGCCTCAGGCGTTTTGCCTGACGTAAAAGCGCTAGGTTATCTGGCATCTTTGGGCGTTCCAGTTGTCTATGCTGTTTCTCCGTGCGCAGGCGGAACGGCTGAGTCTCTGACAGAAAGTCTTGCTTTTTTGTGCGCTCGCTACGGCAACATCAAGGCAATTTGCCCTATTGGAGACGTGACGGCGGCGTATCCCCGCCTGAGAGAAATGGGGGACTTCGTCAGAGAATGGGGACTTTTGCTGACGCAGACAGAGTTTTCTGTTCAGTACGGAGCGCAGCAGCAAAACTGGTACGCCTGGCCGAATATTGTGTCGCTTCACAGCGTTCGCGATGAAGAGGTCCTAAAGCGCCGAATTACGCGTCCTGTGATGCTGAATCGCCTGTATCGCGCGGCGGCTGAGCGGTCTGTCAGGCTTCTTGTCTTGAGACAGGATCCTCTGCGTTCCATCCCGGCTTCTCTTGAGGAGTACTGCGCTGACGTGCGGGCGCTTCGTCAAAGGCTTGACGCCGCAGGATTCGGCAGACTGTGGCCGACGGCGGCGCCGCAGCGTTCTTTCTCGCCGGCAGCGGTTGTCGGGCTTGCACTTCTTTTGCTGACGCTCCTCTTGCGGTATGCGGCACGATTCTTTAACACTTCGCTGTTTGAAAACCGCCGCTTTTTGATGGCTCTTGGCGCTTCGTCTCTTGTCCTAGGGCTTGCTGCGCTCAAGATCTCTTTTGTTTTAAGATGCGTCGGCGCGCTGACGGCGTGCATGCTCGCAACTGAAGCGGCGCTTCACGCCATGGATCGCTGGAAAGTTCCTCTTCGCGGCGTTCTTGAAGTCCTCATCCTAGTCATGATGGGGGGCTGTGTCGTCGCGGGTAGTTTTTCATCGCCCCTCTACATGCACCGAATGATCGCGTTCAGCGGCGTGAAGCTGAGCCTGCTTCTGCCGCTTGTTCTCGTCCTCGTCATGGACTTTCGCAGAAAGGAACATCCTGAATCCGTCGCGGATATCTTGAAGCGTCCTCCTCTGTGGGGAGAGCTTGTTGTGCTCGGAGGACTGTTCTTGGCAGGACTCATCGTGCTTCTGCGCAGCGGCAACTACGGATTTGTCAGCAGCGCAGAAATTCAGTTCCGCGACTGGATTGAACACGTTCTCGTCGCCCGTCCGCGAACAAAAGAGTTCCTTGTCGGGTATCCGTCGCTTGTACTCTGGTATTACCTCAAGCGGCACGGTCTGTGGAGTCATTGGCGTGAAATACTGCGTCTGGCGTCAGTGCTCGGTTTTTCGTCGGCAGTCAACACGTTCTGTCATTTTCACACTCCTCTGTACCTCTCGCTTCTGAGGATTCTTAACGGCTGGTGGAGCGGACTTCTTCTCGGCGTTCTTTTGCTGACGGGCGGAGTGCTCATCAGCAAACCGCTGGGCAGATTTTTGGGGAGCGACACTCGATGACGCGCCGGTGGAAAGTTCTTCTGTGCGGCTATTACGGCATGGGCAATCTGGGAGATGAGCTGTTGGCGCGCGCGTCGCTCCATCTTTTGGAGCACTGCGGAGTCCCATTGGACGACGTTGCGATGCTCTCGGGAAACGTCGCAGAAAGCCGGAAACTGCACGGGGTAGAGGCGTTTGACAGATGGTCAGCCCGCGAAGTCCTGAGCGCGCTGAAGCAGAGCGAAACGCTTCTGCTGGGCGGAGGGGGGATATTTCAGGACTCCACAAGCCTCAGAAGCCCTCTGTACTACTGGCTGATCGTCCGCGCTGCGCGCTGTGCCGGCTGCCGCGCCTGGGCGTTCGGGCAGTCTGTCGGGCCGTTCAGGAGTCCCGTCAGCCGATTTCTGGCAAAAAACGCGTTTCATTCGTGCCGTGCTGTCGGCGTCCGCGATGAGAATTCGCGCCGATTCTTTAAAAGACGCGTCCTGCTGTCTGACGACCTTGTTCTGTCCCTGCCGTGCGCGAAAAGCTCTGCCGGCTCCAAATTTCTCGTCAATCTGCGCGGCTGGGACGGACGTCTTGAGCGCGAAAGCGCGGCGGCTTTTTCAGGGCTCCGGCTGCCTGAAAAATCAACTGTCGTGGGAGTTGCCATGGATCGCGCCGACGCGCGCGTGATGGAGCAGCTGACAGCAGAAGGCGTTCTTCGGCTTGATGATGTAGTATGTCCGACGTTTGATAGAATTCACGGCGTCTTCGACGGCGCGTTCGGCGCGTTCGGCATGAGACTTCATTTCGGCGTGCTCTGTCTGAAGCACGGTGTTCCGTGCACGCTGATTCCCTATGATCCAAAAGTTTCAGCGTTTGCGCTCCGGTGGGGCGCTTCGCTATGGCAGGGCGGCGCGCTCAGTATGCCAGGCGCATGGCAGGATGAAGCGGAGCAGAAACGCCGTTTGAACGATCTTGAAGAAAAATTTCATGAATGCTTTGAAAAAGTTATGAATCGATGATAAGCAGTGCTGTTTTATGGTATCATCATGCGTGGAAAGCGGACTCATAAACGGCAACTGGAGGTATTTTGAACATGGATATCCGAATCAACGGACTGACAAAAATATTTCCGCCTGATATAGAAGCGCTCAGCGATATCTATCTCGACATCGCCGACGGCGAGTTTGTGTACCTTATCGGAACGACCGGTTCGGGGAAAACAACGCTCATGCGCATGTTCACGCGCGAGATACTTCCGACGCGGGGACAGCTTGTCATTGACGGATTCGACATGCGGAAACTCCGCGCCTCAGATCTTCCTTATTTTCGCCGCGACATTGGCGTCGTCTTTCAGGACTTTAAGCTGCTTCCAAACTTATCGGCGTGGGAGAATGTGGCATTTGCCCTTGAAGTCTGCGGCGTTCCCCGTGTTGAAGCCCGTGAGCGGACAAACGACGTCATGGACAAAGTGGGACTTTGGAACAGAAGAATGCTGCTCCCCGGGCAGATGTCAGGCGGCGAACAGCAGCGCGTAGCAATTGCGCGCGCCATTGTCAACGCGCCTCGGCTTTTTCTGGCTGATGAACCGACAGGCAACCTTGACCCTCATACGGCGGAGTACGTCATGAAACTGCTCCTTTCGATTCACGCAGCGGGGACTACGGTTATCGTGGCGACTCATGATCAATACCTAGTCGATGCCTACCGGCAGAGAGTAGTCGAGCTGCACCGCGGACGTCTCGTCAGGGACGAACGCGAAGGGAGGTACAGCATTCATGGGGACATATAGATATATCCTTAGGGATACGTGCCGATTGATTTTTCGCCATTGGGGGATCAGTCTGCTCACGTTTTTGACAGCTGCTGCCGTTTTCTTTCTCGTCGGCGGAAGTTCTCTGCTCGCGTTGAAAATTCGCGATATTGCTGAAGAGATTCAGAGCGACCTCGTCATCCAGGCTTTTTCCCCCGATACCGCGTCTGCTGAGAAAGTTATTAACGCATTGCGCGACAATACTGACGTTGCAGAGCTGAAATCGGTGTCGCCTCAAGATGGACTCGAACGCCTTAAGGCAAAGATGGGAGCGCAGTCAAGCGCGCTGACGCTCCTTGGCGAAAACCCTCTGCCGTGGACAATTGAGATCAAAGTCCGCCGCGCGCCGTTTGTGCCGCAGATTGTCAGGATTCTTTCTTCGATGAAGGAAGTTGAAGACGTCGTGTATTCAGGAGCGCTTGCAGAACGGCTCGCTAAAATTTCTTTTCTGATCACGCGGGGGGCACTTATCATTCTGGCTGTCTCCGTGCTGGTCAGCGCTCTGGTGTTCTACAACACCATACGCATCAGCGTCTATTCGCGGCGGCAGGAAATCTCTGTAATGCTCCTGGTCGGCACGACGCCGTCTTATGTTGAATCTCCGTTCGTTCTGTACGGAATGATTCTGGGCGTGAGCGGCGCGCTCGCTGCGGTCGGTTTTCTGCACTACGGCTATCTGCACGTCAAGGAGAGTCTGAGTGTCATTCTTCCGTTCCTGAACGCTGAGCTCGGCGCCGAAACGCTTATTTACCTGTACGAGATCATTTTGGTTGCCGGCATGGCTTTGGGCTGGCTGTGCAGCCACTGCGCCACACGGCGCTACATTAGAGAGTCTGCCAGACCTCTGTAGCTGCTTGCGCGCCCTGCAGAGATTCTGAAGGAGGGAGACACAGATGAAATCCGTCTGGGCTGTTCTGCTCCTGTTTTTTCCCGCGGCAGTTGGCACAGCGTATGCTGACAGCCTAGATGACAGGATTGCTGAACAGAAAAAGCAGCTGCAGCTTCTCGATAAACGAGTTGAGTTTCACACCCGCGAACTTGCAGAGGCTAAGGAAAAAGAGAAGAGCTACCTGAAAGAGCTTTCAAAGTTTGACCTTAGTGTCAAGCGCTCAGAGGAACAGATTGAACTGCTTGACCTGCAAATGCAGAAAAACGAAAAACTGCTCAAGAGCATCGGCGCGGAAATCAGCGAAAAAGCCAAGAACATCGCGAAGCTTCAGGAAATTCTTGCCAAGCGCTGCGTCGCCATTTTCAAATACGGCGGCGCCGCAGAGCTGAACGTCCTCATTTCCGCGGGCGGCTTAACGGAGCTGAACTACCTGACACACATGATGCAGCGTTTGGCAGCTCAGGACCGCCGCGACATTGAAACCCTTCAAGCGGAGCATATTCAGCTGAAACAAAAAGAGCTGGAGCAGCAGCGCAACCGCGAAGAACTGGCACAGCGCCGCCGTCAAAGGGAGCGCGAGCGCGAGAGCAACCAGCGGTATGGAAATCAGCGGCGCGAACTTCTGTCGCGCATTGAACGCGAAAAGCAGGTTCACACCGCTGCCATGCAGGAGCTGGAAGACGAGCAGCAGGCAGTCCAGAAAAAAATTAACGAGTACGTCAGAAAAAAAGCCCTTGAAGCGGAAAAGGCAGCGAACCGGGGCGGGAAAAAATCGAATCAGCCGAAGCTTGTCTCTTCAGGAAAGTTTAACTGGCCCGTGCCTCAGAGAAAAATCAGCAGTTCGTTCGGCATGAGGGTGCATCCGAAATTTAAGACAAAAACTCAGCACGCCGGCATCGATATTCCGGCGCCTTTGGGAACCCCGATAAAAGCAGCCGGCGGCGGAGAGATTCTTTATGCCGGCTGGCTTCGCGGATACGGACAAATTGTCATTATCGATCACGGCAGCGGATATTCAACCGTTTACGCTCACATGAGCAAGATTCTGACGGAAGAAGGAAAACGAGTTAAAGCCGGCGCAGTGATTGGAAAAGTTGGAAATACAGGCGTGGCGACAGGGTATCATCTTCATTTTGAAGTGCGGATTAACGGCGACGCCAAAGACCCGTTGAGATATCTGACTCAATAATCACAGTCCAAGCGCCCGAAAGGGAGGAAAAAATGAAAGCTGTAAAGAAATATCGTGATATTGTCCTGGGGATTATCGTCGGAATTGTCCTGACGGCGCTGATCCCTGTCGTTCATGCCGGAAGCAGTGAGCTGGCTCAGGTCGCTCCGTTTTCTTCTGAGTCGCTATGGCTTTTGAAGCAGGCGAAAGTCTTGGTTGAGACCTATCAGGTCGACGCGGCGAGCAAAGACCTTGAGGAGAGCGAGGTTGTCTACGGAGCGATGCGCGGAATGTTGGACGCGTGGAAAGATCCGTACACCCGTTTTCTCGATCCCGACGAGCTTGAAGAGGAAAAGACGTCAATCGACGGCTCATTCGGCGGGCTGGGCGTGACAATTGGCAACCGTGACGGCAAAACCCTCGTCATCAGCCCGATGGAGGGAACTCCTGCCGACAAAGCTGGTCTGCGTCCTATGGACGAAATTGTCAAGGTCAACGATGAAGTCGTCGTCGGCTGGGAGCTCAACAAAGTTGTCAAACTTCTCCGCGGCGATCCCGGCACAGAGGTCACAATTTGGGTGCGCCGTCCGAAGGCGTCCAAGCTCCTTGAAAAGAAAATCGTCCGCGACATCATCAAGATAAAAACGGTCAGCTCTGAGATGCTCAGCGGCGACATCGGACACATTCGTCTGCGCCAGTTCATCAAGACAAGCGCCGCTGATGTGGGCAGCGCCGTCATCGATCTGAAAAACCGAAACGCCAAAGGCCTTATTCTTGACCTGCGCAACAACGGCGGCGGCATTATCGACGGCGCTGTTGACATCTGCGATCTGTTCATCGACGGCGGGCTTGTCGTGTCCACAAAGGGACGTGTTGATTCGGCAAATGAGGAGTATTACGTTCATGACGGCGTGCTGACAAAATTGCCTCTTGTCGTCCTCATCAACGAAGGAAGCGCCAGCGCTTCAGAGATTACAGCCGGAGCCCTGCGCGACCGGAATAAGACGCTTCTCGTCGGCGCAAAGAGCTTTGGAAAAGGGTCTGTGCAGGTCTTGTTCAACCTCTCCGACGGCTCTGGTCTGTTCGTGACGACAGCACGCTATTTCACTCCCAGCGGTGTCCGCATTGATCACGTAGGACTTTCTCCTGACATTTACGTTCAGTCACAGTGGGACGCAGAAGAAACTGCCGATCCTATTGAGGCGGCTGTCTCAAACGAACAGTCGCCTGCCAAGGCGCAAAAGCCAGCCGACCTTCAGCTTGAAAAAGCGCGGGAAATTGTGCTGAAGCTCATTGCCGGCGCTGACCCTGAATCACTGAAAGACCCAGTCCCCGTTGTCGCTTCGTCAGACGTTGAGCCGACATCAACAGACACCAGTGAGGACAAGGAAGCTCAGCCTTGATCCGCGACTTAAAAGTTCTATTCGCCGCACTTGCGATCTTTTCAGCCGTCTGTTTCCTTCAGGCGCGTCAGACGGAACGCCTTAAAGGAGAACCGCCTCCGCCAGCTGCTCAATCTGAAGACACCGCCCCTGCTGCACAGGAAACTGTCGCGGCGAAGCCGCAGGCAGCGAAGCCGCAGGCAGCAAGAGCGGAGGAAATCGCGCGGCGCGCAGCGCAGAGAATTCGAGCTGCGGTGCTTTTGCTGGCTGCCCGTCCGCCGGCTGAGCCCGTCTTGGCAGACACAGCGGCTGTGCCGCCGCGTCTGGCAATCGTTATTGACGACTTTGGCAACAGCATTGGCATCGCGCGCAAAATTGCGTCCCTCGGTCTGACGGCGACGTGGGCTGTCATTCCGGATCTCGCAGGAAGCCGCGCCGCCGCGGATCTGGCAGAGGAGATAGGACAGCCGTATCTGCTCCATCTGCCCATGCAGGCCTTCGCTGATCCGACGGGCGGACGCGAGTACAAAATAGGAGTCGACACTCCGGAGAAGAAAATTTACGCGCTGGTTGAAGCCTGGCACGCAGCATATCCGGGTGCCATCGGCATCAATAACCATCGCGGTTCCCGCGCGACGTCCGACAGAAAAACGATGATTCGGTTCATGAAAGCAGTTTCAAAAACGGGCTGGGGATTTTTAGACAGCCGCACAAGCGGAAAAACGATTGCACATAGAGTCGCAGCGGAGTATGATATTCCGGTTGCTTTGAACAATGTTTTCATCGACGGAAGTCCAGAGCTTGCGAAGATGAAAAAACAATTTGCTCTGGCTCTGAAAAGGGCTCAGGCTCACGGCAGCGCCGTCGCGATTTGTCATGCGCGGGAGAAGACCATTCCTTTTCTGGAATACCTTCAGAACGCGGATCTAGGGCCGGTTCAGCTGGTGACGCTCAGCGCGCTGTGGGAAGAGCAGTATGCCGCAAGGAGGAAATACGATGAAAGGTAAAATTGATGTGCTCATCGGCGCCCAGTGGGGCGATGAAGGAAAGGGGCGCGTAGTGGACTCCATTGGCGCAAGCGTGGATATTTTTGCCCGCTATCAGGGAGGCGCCAATGCCGGACATACAGTCTATGTAGACGGCGCAAAGTACGTCTTCCGTCTCCTGCCGTCCGGCATGCTCTATCCCGGCAAAACCTGCATGATCGGCAATGGTGTCGTCCTCGACCCTGAACAGCTTCTCAAGGAGCTCGGCGAGTTGCGCGAAAAGGGAATGGATCGTGCCTGTCTGCGCATTAGCGGATCTGCTCACGTCGTCATGCCGTATCACAAACTGTTTGACAATATTCAGGAATCTCTCAGAGATCCGGAGCATAAAATCGGAACGACTGGCCGCGGAATCGGCCCCTGCTACACGGACAAGTACAGCCGTATCGGAATCCGCGTTGAAGATCTGCTGGACGAGCATGTCCTGCGCGAGAAGCTCAATGCCGCGCTTGCTGAGAAAAACCGCATCCTTACAGGCGCTTACGGCAAAGAGCCTTTAGCGTTTGGTCCCATTTACGATCAGGCGCTTGCGTGGGGCAAAGAACTGGCGCCGTTCGTCACCGACGTTTCACTTGAAATTCAGGAAGCTCTGGACGCCGGACAGAATGTCCTGTTTGAGGGTGCTCAGGGAACGCTCCTTGACGTCGATCACGGGACGTATCCCATGGTCACCAGCTCCAACCCCACTTCGTCCGGCGGCTGCATTGGCGTCGGAATCGGCGCAAAGTACATTGACCGAGTGATCGGTGTCTCCAAGGCGTACCTTACGCGCGTCGGCTCAGGTCCCTTCCCGACAGAGGACTTCGGGGAAGACGGCGAGGAGATTAGACGCCGCGGCGGCGAATTTGGCGCCGTCACAGGACGTCCGCGCCGCTGCGGATGGCTCGACCTTGTTGCGCTGCGCTACGCTGTGCGCGTCAACGGGCTGACGTGCCTTGCCCTGACGAAGCTCGATATCCTGACAGGATTTAAGGAGATTAAAGTCTGCAACTCCTATCGTATTGGCGACCATGAAGTGAAGCACTTCCCCTCAGCCATCGCCAAGCTGTCAAAAGCTGAGCCCGTCTACTACACGCTTCCCGGCTGGACAGAGGATATTTCCGGCGCGCGCGCGTTTGAAGACCTGCCAGAAAACGCCAGAAAATACGTCGCGCACATCGAAGAGGTGACGGGCGTCCCCGTCGTCCTCATCGGCGTCGGCCCTGACCGAGAGCAGCTCGTCCTGCGCGGACTCTAAAGGACTCAGGCTGCGGAACAGAATAATTTCTGCTCTTGACAGCTGTAAAAAATAGTGTATCCTTCTGCTCAGAATACTTCAGGGCAGGGTGCAAGTCCCTACCGGTGGTACAGCCCACGAGCCTGAAAAAGGCATGATTCGGTGCAACTCCGAAGCCGACAGTAAAGTCTGGACGAAAGAAGTCAAAACGGTGCATAGCGCGCCGGACGATAGTTTTTTCGCACATATACAGCCCTGAGATGCTTTTTGGCATTTCAGGGCTTTTTTTGTCCGAGGCAAAAGCGTGCGCAGCTCTACTCTGAACGATTCAGTTCTTTTGAACTCAGGAGGGAAGAAACATGTTTCAGTACAACACAGTTGACGAAGCGCTTGAAGAACTCCGTCAGGGAAAAATTATTCTCGTCACTGACGATGAAAACCGTGAAAATGAGGGCGACATGGTCTGCGCGGCTCAGTTTGCCACGACAGAAAACGTAAATTTCATGGCGGCTCATGCCAGAGGGCTTATCTGCATGCCCATGAGCGCGGAGTACGTCAATCGCCTTCATTTGCCTCAGATGGTCAGTGAGAACACCGACAATCACTGCACGGCGTTTACCGATTCCATTGACCACGTGTCCACGACGACCGGCATTTCCGCTGTTGAGCGCGGCATAACAGCCCGCAAGTGCGTTGAAGAAGACGCGCGTCCTGAAGATTTTCGCCGGCCCGGTCATATGTTCCCGCTTCTGGCGCGCAAAAACGGCGTGCTCGAGCGCAACGGACACACTGAGGCGACGGTGGATCTTCTGCGCCTTGCCGGCTTGAAAGAGTGCGGACTCTGCTGCGAAGTCATGCGCGAAGACGGATCGATGATGCGCGCGTCAGAGCTGCAGGAAATGGCGCAGAGATGGAATCTGAAGTTTATCACGATTAAAGACCTCCAGAACTACCGCAAAAAGAATGAAAAGCTCGTCGAGCGCATTGCTGTGACGAAAATGCCGACGCGCTGGGGCAACTTTACAGCATACGGCTACATCAACAAGCTGAACGGCGAGCATCATGTGGCGCTTGTCAAGGGCGAAATCGGAAACGGCGAGAATCTTCTGTGCCGCGTCCACTCCGAGTGCCTGACGGGCGACGCGTTCGGCTCTCTGCGCTGCGACTGCGGGCAGCAGCTGGCGACTGCGATG
>JAXEJY010000157.1:0-12862 GCA_034101315.1 Pyramidobacter sp. | reverse complement strand
GGATACGCGCCCAGGCGCATTGTGCCGCCGCGGACGGTGACGCTCTTCTGATCTTCCATCAGGTGGATAACTGGGTTTTTCGTCTGTGGGTTGAACTCAAGACTGTCGGCGTCGGCAAGCCCCAGGACGTCGCGCGCAAACTCAATCGCGGCAATCTGCATTCCGAGGCAAATTCCCAAGTACGGGACGTCGTGCTCGCGAGCGTAGCGGGCAGCGCAGATTTTTCCGGGAATGCCGCGCGTGCCGAACCCGCCGGGAACGAGGATTCCGTCTGCGCCGCCCAAAAGATCCTGAACGTTTTCGGCGCTGACCGAGTCGGAGTCGACGGGAACGATTTTTATTTTCGCGCCGTTGGCGATCGCAGCATGGGACAGGGCTTCATTGACGCTCAGATACGCGTCTTTATTTTCGGTGTACTTGCCGACCAAGGCAATCGTCACCACTTTCTGCGCCGTCTCGCGCTTCGTCAAAAACTCTTCCCAGTCGGACATGTCCGGCTCCTGCGTCAGCGGCAGGCACAGCCGCTTCATGACGAGCGCGTCAAATCCCTGACGGTGCAGGGTGAGGGGCACGCGGTAAATTGTATCGGCGTCCGGCTCTTCGACGACGCAGTCGGGCGCGACGGAGCAGAACAGCGCAATTTTGGCGCGCGTCTCGTCCGTGACGGGCTTCTGCGAGCGGCAGACGATGATGTCAGGCTGGATTCCGACGCGCCGCAGCTCATTGACGCTGTGCTGCGTGGGCTTCGTCTTCAGCTCGCCCGACGCGCTGATGTACGGCAGAAGCGTCACGTGGCAGTAGAGGACGTTTTCGCGCCCGACGAGCGCGGGCATCTGGCGGATTGCCTCCTGGAACGGCTGTCCCTCAATGTCGCCGACTGTGCCGCCGATCTCGCCGATGACAACGTCGCACGTGCTGCCGATGTTCTGAATGCGGCGCAGAATTTCGCCCGTGATGTGCGGAATGACCTGAACGGTGCCGCCGTCGTAGTCGCCGCGGCGCTCCCGGCTGATGACCTCTGAATACACTTTGCCCGACGTGCACGAGTTTTCACCGGACAGAGACGTGCCGATGAAACGCTCATAATGGCCGAGGTCGAGGTCTGTCTCCGCGCCGTCGTCGGTGACGAACACTTCTCCGTGCTGATACGGGCTCATCGTGCCCGCGTCGACGTTGAGATAGGGATCCATCTTCATGACACTGACTTTCAGACCCCTTTTCTTCAGAAGAATCCCCAGCGACGCCGCCGTGATTCCCTTGCCGAGCGACGAAACGACGCCGCCTGTGACGAAAACGTACTTTGCCATGCTGCACTCTCTCCTTCCGTTCGTTGCGCACAACGAAACGCTGCGTTCTATAAACCTGCATACCTGTTTTATCTGCCAATTAAAATTGCCCTCCGTCATGCGGAGGGCAAAAGACGCCTACACAACGCCGAGGACGGCGCGAAGCGCGTCAGCGGCGGTAGTGAAGCGGATCGCTGAATTTTTGAGGAGCGGCCCGATGGCGATGAAGTCGCCGCGACCGAAGTTTTTCATGACCATGCGGTCGCTTTCGGCGTCGCCTAAGTAGAGCGGCCACGAGCAGCCCATGGCATTGCAGAGGTATTTCATGCCTGACGGATCAGGCTTGCGGCACATTTCGACGCTGACAATGCGGTCTGACGGGAAATCTGACCAGCCAAGCGTCTCAAGCGCGGCGCGGATTTCGTTGCGGTAGCGGCCGGAGTAGATGCCGACGGGAAGAGGCAGTTTGTCCCAGCGCGTCGTAAACAGAGCTTTTTCGAGGCGGCGGCACGGCTCGACAGGCTGCTTCAGCAGTCCGCAGAACGACTTTTTCTCGCGCTCGTCCGCGCTGCCGAAATACAGTTCTGTGCAGACGCCCTGGACGATGTTGCGGTCAACGACATTGCCGCACGTGCGGGAAAACCACGCCAGCCCTTCGCTTCCGGCTTCGGCAAGAGCCGCCTGCCATTTTTCAAGCGACGGAAACGCCGCCGACAGCTTTTCCTGACCCGAAGCCGCCGTCAGGGACAGCAATGCCCAGACCAGATCGTAATCGTTGTTATAGCTGCTGTACAGTTTTGCCGCCATGTAGTACTCGCCGGCATCTGTGTCGCAGTCGGCGTCGAGTCCCAGCACGTCGCTCCAATACAGAGGAATGCATTTGGACACGACCGCGCGGAAACTGACTGTGCCGTTTATGAGAACGCCGTCGACGTCAAACACGATACAATCGGCGCGGCAAGGGCTTAAAAGTGCCATGGATTCAGTTCACCGTCCTCGCAAAAATAAAACGCCCTCCTGAGCGCGGAAGGGCATATTCATGTCATATCCATGTATTGTATCACATACTCGAAAAAAATATAGACCCGAGCGCCGCAAAAAAAGTATCAAAAATTTGCGCTCACGCCTCGCGCCAGCCGAGCGCTCGCGATACGCCGCGCGCTCGGCATCCTGAAGCAGGGGAATCACTTCCTGCGCACGGCTCGTTCAGCCAAACACAAACAATCAGAACAGATCGCTGTGCGTCCCCGTTCGAAAAAGTGTGAGAACAAGGACGTTTTCAGTAATCTTATAGACCAGCAGCCAGCCCGGTTCAATATGACACTCTCTCACTCCTTTATATTTCTTTGAGTTAACAAGAGCATTGTCCCGGTATTCTCGCGGAAGTGTTTCTCCATTTGCCAGAAGCTCCACAACCGCGCGCAGTTTCCCGATATCACAGCCGCGCTTGACAGCCAACTTATAGTCTTTTACAAAACTCGCCGTTCTTTGTATTTCGTACTTCATCGCGCATCCAAGTCTGCAAACAGGGCGTCAACACTGGAAAAACGGGGAGCTGCCGGGTCATGAAGCATCCGCTCGCCCTCTTCAAACGCGGCGCACGTTTCTGCGTTTGGCTCTCCCAGCCGAACATCAAAAGGAAAACCTCTGAAATAGATTGCCTGCCTTAAAAATACATTGATCGCCGTCGTCATGTCCATGCCGAGAGCGGAAAAAATTTCCTGCGCTTCCTGCTTTATCTCTCGGTTCATCCGAATCGTCATGCTGGTGTCCGCTTTTGCAGCCATACGCCCACCCCTTCCTCAAAGTTTTTTATTATTATATTCGTTTTTATGTCTAACGTAAATACATTGAGTCAAAACACAGTCTGCTCCTGAACAAAAAAAGCCCCCCAGCTTTTTCGGCTGGAGGCAACTTTCAAAAGCACTGCACGCAGAAAAAAAGAGAGCGCGTGAAAGCTAATATACAATTCGAAACGCGACTTCGCTCCCCGCGGAGGCAGGCGTTTCTTCAGAGCTTGGAAACGCCGCGCGGAGTTTTTGTCCCTGCCACTCGATGACCCACAGGACGGACGCCCCCATGAACACGCGCTCTATCAGCGTTCCGCGGCATTCGCCCTGCGGACAGACGCGCACTTGATTGGGACGAATCATCATACGCTGTCCGCCGAGCGTAAGGGGAAAAGCGTCGCCGATGAAGTCGGCGGCAAAGCTGTCCGCCGGCGAAAAGTAAACTTCTTCGGGCGTGCCGACTTGGACAATCCTGCCTTTGTTCATGAGCGCGACGCGGTCAGAAACAGCCAGAGCTTCTTCCTGATCGTGCGTGACGTACAGGGCGGTGATGCCGAAGCTCTTCTGAAGCGTCCTAATTTCGCCGCGCATCTTCACTTTCAGCCGCGCGTCAAGGCTTGAGAGGGGTTCGTCAAGAAGGAGGACGTGAGGATTCAGAATCAGAGCGCGCGCCAGCGCCACGCGCTGCTGCTGGCCGCCTGAAAGTTCCTGAACGCGCGAGCGGGAATATCCCGAAAGCCCGACGCGATCCAGCATGTCCCCTGCTTTTTCGAGCCGCTCCGCTCTGGGAACGCCGCGCAGTTTGAGCCCGTAGGCGACGTTCTCCTCGACGCTCATGTGCGGAAAGAGGGCGTGGCTCTGAAACACCGTCGCTGTCGGACGCTCGTGCGGCGGCACTGATGTGATGTCCGCGCCGTCGAGAAGAATTTTGCCGGCGTCGGGAAAGACAAAGCCTCCGGCGGCGCGCAGAGTTGTCGTCTTGCCGCAGCCCGACGGGCCAAGAAGCGTCAGAAGCTCGCCGCGGCGGACTTCGAGGTTCAGACCGTCAAGCGCCGTCACCTCCCCGTAGCGAAGGGAAACTCCGCAGAATGTCAGCATTTTACCGTCTCCTTTCAGCGGCAAACCACGCCGCCGCGTTCACTGCCAGAACGGCGAGAATCAGAAGCGACGCCATCGCCGCCGCCGCGCCGTATTCATTGCTGTTGATCGAGTCGAACAGCTCAATTGACGCCACTTTGGCGTAGGGACTGACGAGAAAGATAATCGGACCGGTCGACATCATGGACGCGCTGAAGCTGTTGATGAACGACACCAGCATGAACGGCCGCAGCGACGGGAAGATGATGTCTTTCAGCACGGTCAAGCTGCCGCCGCCGAGGTCGTGCGCCGCAAGCTCCAGTTCGGGGTTGAGCTGCTCAAGCCCCGCCTGAGCGCACTTGAGCGACGGAGAAAGCTGGCGGAAGAGGCAGTTGGCTCCGATGAGAAATCCTGCGGGGATCTCCCACGGCAGTGACGACGAAACGAGGAGATATCCCACGCCGAAAAACGTTCCCGGCAGAAGGTACGGCAGTTCAGAGACGGTCTCAGCGACTCGGCGCAGCCACGGAGACGTCTGGTCGATGAGGCGCGCTAAGACGACGCCGAACACGGCGCCTCCGATCCCTGCCGCCAGAGAGCACAGGACGCTGCGCGCAAAGCTGTCGCCGCGGAAATTCCACAGCGACGCCAAATGTTCCGACGTCAGAGAAAAGTCGACGCCCCACACTTTTGTCACGCTGCCCATGAAAATCATGCCGTACACGAGCACCTGAAGCAGAATAAAACCGGCTCCGGCTGCGCCGCAAAGGGCGTGAGCCCAGCCCGTCAGGACAAGACTGCGGGACTGCGCCAGACGCGGCGAGTAGTTTTTCTGACCGGCGCGGCGCAGAGACAAGAGAACAAGCGCAGGGATCAGCAGAAGGGCGTTCATGGCGCACGCCAGGGCGAAATCTCCCACGCCAATCAGCGTGGTGTACGCGCGCGACGCCAGCACCTGAAACGCGCCGCCGAGAAAGAGCGGCGTGCCGAAATCTGACAGAGAGCGCACAAAGACGAGCAGCGCCGCCAGCCCGATTCCCGGCAGCGCCAGAGGAATGCTGACCTGCATCAGCGTATTTAGAGGCGTCGCGCCGAGGTCCATCGAGGCGCGCTCAAGCGCTCCGTCAACCTGACGGAACGACGCCGCGATGAGCAGCGACGCGATGCCCAAAAGCGACAGACTCTCCATGATGACGATGCCGTGAAAGCCGTAGGGATTCCATTCCAGCCCCAAAAGACGCCACGTGATGAGCCCGCGCCGTCCGAAGAGCATGAGGTACGCCATGGAGCACGCAAACGGCGGCGATATCGTCGACAGAACAAGCGCACCGGCGAGCACGCGCCCCGCTCTGCCCGGGCAGTACAGAAGTTTCAGCGCCAGAAGGAGCGCCAGGGGCGTCGTGATGAGCGTCACGCTGAACGCGACAGAAAAGCTGTTCAGCGTGACGCGCCAGTTTTTCCCGAAAAGCCCGCGCCATGCCGCCAGAGAGAGTTCGCCGTCCTGAAGAAAACTCTCGCGGAGCACCGCCGTCACGGGCCACAGCACAAAAACGAGGACACAGCCCCAGACGAACAGCCAGAGCAACCGCTCCGGCGCGCTGAGAGTGTGTCCCCGTTTCAAGCCAATGCTATTTATTGCCAAATTTTTCCTGCCAGATTGCAAGAACGCGCTTGCGCTCCTGACCGCCGAGGACGACGTCGGCTTTCATCAGGTTGGAGTCGCGCATTGCCTGCACGGCGGGCTCAAGCTTCACGCCGGGACGGACGGGCGCCTGAGTGTTGTGCTTCGCCAGCGTTGCCTGACCTTTTTCGGACAGAACCCAGTCGATCATCGCCTTGGCAGTCTCAGGATTGCGAGCGCCTTTGAACATGGCGACGGGAGCGATGTACCACGGCACGCCGTCAGAGGGGAACACTGTCGTGACGGGATAGCCCTCAGACTTCAGCTTTTCGCCCGTGTCGAACGGAGCGACCGCAATCGCTGCTTCGCCGGCGCAGACTTTTCTGGCAGGCTCAGCGCCGCGCTTTGAATAGTACGGAACGTTGGCGTCGATGGCCTCAAGGAGTTCCCAGCCTTTTTCCTCGCCGAATCCCTGAAGAATCGCCCACACCATGGCGTAGAACGTTCCGCTGACTGCGGGCGTCGCCATGAGGACTTCGCCCTTGTAGACGGGATTGGCAAGATCTGCCCAGCTCTTCGGCATGGGGAGATTCTTCTTCGCCATGATCTCCGTGTTCACGACGAAATCGACAGCGCCCAGAGAAATGCCGTTCCACAGACCTTCTGCGTTGTAGAACATCGGGTCGTAGCCGCTGCGCTCGGGGGAGACGTACGGCTCAAGGAATCCGTCGTTCGCCGCCGCGACATAGCTGTCGAGCCCGCCGCCGAACCACACGTCAGCCTGAGCTTTGCCCTTTGCCGCGCGAAGGCGCGTGAGCACCTCGCCGGACGACATCTCAAGATACTCCGCCTTAATGCCCGTGTCAGCGGTGAACTGCTCAAGAATCGGCTTAATGCCCGTGTAGGCGATAAAGACGCTGACCTTTTTCTCCTCCGCTGAAACAGGCGCCGCACACAGCGCCAGCGCGGCAAGAAGAACTCCAACTCTGCGAATCATCATCAACCATCCTCCTAAAACATAAGATGAACTTCATGACGCCGCGCCCCAAGCGCGGCAAAAGCACCATTAGAGACTTTCAGCGTTCCGCTGAGCCAAAAGCGACTCGCACCGCGCCTCGGCGTCGACAAAGCGTTCGCCGTCCCACGCCAGCGGCTCGCCGTGGCCTGACCGCAGCGCCGCAATCAAGTCGGCTTCGCCGCGCAGCGTTCCCGGAAAGCGCGTGGCGTACAGAGCGACGCGCTCGCGGTGATGAGCGTCTCCTGCGCCGCACAGCGCCGCGCCGCGCGCTCGCGCCAGACGCAGCGCGCGAAGGTTCTCCGCCGGCGGCGTGCTGCCGTTGAAGCACTCAATGCCCGCAAGCCCTTCAAGCGCGGCAATCAGCTCGCGCGCTCCTCTTCCGTTGTTGCGGAACGGGTGCGCCGCCACAGCTGCCGCGCCGCAGAGCGCAACGCGCCGCAAAAGCTCCTGCGCTGATATCTCGCGCGGGCCCGGCACGCTGTCAAGCCCGAAACAGACAAAATCGCCGTCCGTCGTCAGAACTTCAGCGCCAAGAAAAAGAGGAAACTGAAGCTCCTGACGCCAGCGCTCAATCACGCTGCGCGCGCTGAGCGTGTCGTGGTCAGTGACGCACAGAGCGTCGACCCCCATTTCCCGCGCCCGGGCTACAGCCTGCGCGACGGGCAGAAAACTGTCCGGCGAAAACTCCGCCGTGTGCATGTGCGTATCTACAATCAAAAGGAATACTCTCCCTTAAACTATATAATCTATAGGCATAATTATTACTACCTCTTTAATCGTAATTATACTGAAACCCCTCAAAAGGTCAAGCGCCGCGCCCTGCGCAGGGAGCATAAAAAAAGAGAGCTTCCCTTTTTGGGAATGCTCTCTTTTCAATAATGTGCCGGCCGGCGCGGTCAAAAAAGAACACAAGTTATTTGCCGACGCAGAATCGGCTGAACACGGCGTGAAGCAGGTCTTCATCGCGGTCGCCGCCCAGCAGGCGCGTCAGCGCCTTTCGAGCGTCCGCGACGCAGCTGGCAGCAAGCGCCTGATCCAGCCCGTCGCGCAGGGCTTTAATTCCGGCATCGACGCTGGCAATAGTCTGGCGGATTTCGTCCACCTGGCGCGCGCTGGCGTTCAGACCGGAGTCGAGCGCGCCCGTTCCGGACACGAGCCCGACAATTGTCTCTTTCAGCTCTTCAAGGTGAAGTCCTTTTTTCGACGAAACAGAAATGACAGGGCTTTCCGTCAGCAGGGCGTTCAGCGACGCTTCGCTGATCTTCTTCGGCAAGTCAGCTTTGCTGAGCGCGACGACGTGCGGCGTCGTCTCGATGTCGTGAATCATGTCCAGCTCTTCCTGTCCAAGCCCCTGGCTGCCGTCGATGACCCAGATTCTCACGTCGGCATCGCGCATGGCGGCGCGGGCGCGCTCAATGCCGATAGCCTCCACTTCGTCGTGCGACGCGTCGGTGATGCCTGCCGTGTCGACGAGGCGCAGAGGAACGCCGCGGTACGTCAGAACGGCTTCGATGATGTCGCGCGTCGTGCCGGGAATCGACGTGACGATGGCGCGCGACTCTTTCAGCAGAGCGTTGAGAAGCGACGACTTTCCGGCGTTGGGACGTCCGACGATGGCGACGCGGATTCCCTCGCGCAGGACGACGCCTGATGAGCAGCGCTCCAGCAGGTCGCCCAGCGACTGACGGATCACTTCAAGCCGTCCCAGAACCGATTCGTCCTCCAGGTACGGCACGTCCTCCTCTGGAAAATCAAGTCCCACTTCAATTTCAGCGCCCAGCTCCGTGAGCTCTTCGTACACGTCGGTGACGGCGTGAGTCAGCTCGCCCTTCAGCGTTCTGTTGGCAGCGCGCAGGGCTTCGTTGCTCCGCGCCTGAATAATCGCGCCGACCGCCTCCGCCTGCGACAGATCGAGCCGTCCGTTTTCAAACGCGCGGCGCGTGAACTCGCCGGGCAGCGCCATGCGCGCGCCGCTTTTGATCAGCAGCTCAAGACAGCGCTGTGCCGCCAGCGTTCCGCCGTGGCACTGAAGCTCTGCGACATCTTCGCCGGTGTAGCTGTGAGGCGCTTGAAACGGCACGATCAGGATGTCGTCAATCACTTCGCCCGCTTCGTCGAGCAGCAGAGCGTTCCGCACGCGGCGCGGCTCAAGCGGCGTATCAGACTTCAGGCGGACCTGCTTCAGCGCCGTCTGCCAGGCGTCAGGGCCGGAGACGCGGACAATGGCGATTCCGCCTTCGCCCCACGCTGTGGAAATTGCCGCAATCGTGTCTCCAAACATCGTTCAGCTCACCTCCCAAGATTTGCGCGCTCCGTTTCGGGCGCTTGGCGTCTCTTTTCTGTATTATATCAGACAGCGCAGGGCGCGGGGAGAAATACAAAAACGCCGCGCCGCCTTTTTGAGAAAGCGGCGCGGCGCAAAACAGATTCAGGGTTAATCCAGCCCGACGGCGGTGTTGAACTGGTCAATGAGCGCGTCGATTTTCGGCGCCATGGAGCGCACTTCGCCCCAGTAGTTGTCGGCGTCGTACCACTGATTGTGGAGTTCTTCGCTCGTCTTGCCCTGCTGTTCAATCCACGTGTAGTACTTGAGGTCGTGGATTCTCTTCTTGTCGTAATAGGACAGCTCTGCCATGTTGTCGGTTTTCTGTCCGGCAAGGCGTCCGCAGAAGTCGACCGCAGCCGACACGGCAGTGTACGCGCCCTGTTCTTCCTCAAGCTCTTTCAGGCGCGAGCCGTACATCTCCATGGAGTCGGTCAGGATGGTGAACACCATGTCGTGCTCGTCCATTTCGTAATATTTCGCTGTTTTGATGGAGCTGAGCAGGTTTGTCGCGCCGGAAATTCCCAGAAGTCCCAGCTGTTCCGTCATTTCAGAGCTCACGCCGGCGGAGCGCAGATATTCGCGTCCTGCCGGCTCGTTGAACAGACGGATCAGAGCCATGCAGTCGGCGTCGTCAATCGCCGTGACCATGTCAGTGTTGCGGACGTTGTGAACCCACGGCACGTGCTTGTCTCCGATTCCTTCGATTCGGTGAGCGCCCCAGCCGTTGCGCAGGAGCGTTGGACACTGAAGCGCTTCGCTGGCGACGATTTTCATCGCGGGCCACAGCTGTTTCAGGCGGTCGCCGCTGGCGATTGTTCCGGCGGAACCCGTGGTGTACACCGCAGCCGACACACGGTCGCCCGGGCGCATGGCTGCTTTCGCCACTTCTTCAAGGGCGCTTCCCGTCACCTCGTAATGCCACAGATAGTTGCCCATCTCCTCAAACTGGTTGAAGATCATCACGTCGTCGCGCGTGGCGCGGAGCTCGGCGACTTTGTCGTAAATTTCCTTGACGTTGCTCTCCATGCCCGGCGTGGCGATGATCTCGCCGGCGACGGTCTCGAGCCACTCAAAGCGCTCGCGGCTCATGCCCTCCGGCAGAATGGCGATTGAGCGGCATCCCAAAAGCTGAGAGTTGTACGCGCCGCCGCGGCAGTAGTTTCCTGTCGAGGGCCACACAGCCCAGTCGCGCGTGGGGTCAAACTGTCCTGTGATGAGGCGCGGAACAAGGCAGCCGAAACTGGCGCCGACTTTGTGCGCGCCCGTGGGAAACCACTTTCCGACGAGGCCGAATATGCGCGCCTTCACGCCCGTCAGCTCGCTCGGAAACTCAATGAAGTTGACGCCGCCGTACAGCCCGCCGGAGCTCTTCGGCTCGTTCTTCCACGTGATTCTGAACAGGTTGAGCGGGTCAACGTCCCACAGTCCCGTCGTCTTCAGACCTTCTTTAACGGCGCGGGGCGTGAACGCGTCGGGATCTTTCATCTGGCGGAACGTCGGGATTCTGATTTTGCGTTCTCTGGCGCGCATCGCGCTGCGCTTCAGATTCTCTTCATGCATGGTCAGATCTATCTGGTGATACACGGAACAGTTTCCTCCTTAAAAGAAAAGTCAAAGGTGTATGCAGATTATTTCGCGGCAAGAGCGCGCTCTAGCGCCTCAAGCGACGGCTCAATGGAGCAGGGGCGCGGCGCGGCTTTCTGCGCCGATGCGATGTCTTTCAGACCGTTGCCGGAAACGATGACGGCAACGCGGTCGGACGGCTGAAGACGCCCGGCGCGCGCCATCTTGACAAATCCGGCGTACGCTGCAGCGCCTGCCGGTTCGGCAAACACTCCCGTTGAGCGCGGCAGTTCGGCAACAGCCGACAGGATTTCGGCGTCGCTCACGGCAACCGTGTCGCCGCCGCTGCTCTTCAGGGCGTTCAGAGCTTTTGCCCAGTTGTGCGGCGCGCCGACGTCAATGCTGTCGGCGACCGTGTGCGACTCGCCGAACTGGACGCTTTTCGCGCCCGACTGAAACGCTCGGTGAATGGGACACGCGCCCTCCGCCTGCACGCCGACAATCCGGGGAATTCTCTCGATGATTCCCGTCTGATACAGGTCGAAAAAGCCCTTGTAGACGGAGCTGACAATACAGCCGTCGCCGACGGACACAAATACTGCGTCGGGGACATTCCAGCCGCACTGCTCGGCAATCTCCATGGCGCACGTCTTTTTCCCCTCGACGAGATACGGGTTGATGGCGCAGTTGCGGTCGTACCAGCCGTATTTCGCGATGGCGTCCATCGCCAGTCTGACGGCGGCGGCGTAATCGCCTTTGACGAGAAACACGCGCGCGCCGAACACGACCAGCTGCGTCACTTTTGCCGCCGGCGCCGTCTCTGGGACGAAGATGACGCTTTTCAGTCCCATGCTGGCGGCAAATCCTGCAAGCGAGCTGGCGGCGTTGCCCGTCGACGCGCACGCGACAGTCTCGTTTTTGCACCTCGCCGCCAGCGTCACTGCGACGGCGCTGGCGCGGTCTTTCAGCGACGCCGTGGGATTTCGCCCGTCGTCTTTAATCAGTAGCTGACCGACGCCGTACTCAGCCGCCAAGCGCGGCTGGCCGTACAGAGGCGTCCAGCCGACGGCGAGCGCCGGACGCACCGAATCCCCGACGGGAAGAAGCGCATCGTATCGCCACATGCTGCGCCTTTGGTCGCGTGCCAGCGACGCGCGGCTGAAAAACTTTTTTGCGCTGGCGCAGTCGTACAGAACGTGCATCGTCCCGGCAACGCCGCAGTCAGGGCACGTGTGCACTCCTGACGACGGCTGAAACGTGCGTCCGCACAGCGCGCATTTTAAGATGTACTCTGTCATGCAAACCTCCCGGTCAAGCGGCGCTGCCAGCCTGTGATCTTTGTGTTCTGCCAGCCCTGCGTTCAGCTGCTGCTTCTCGCTGTTCGCGCGGCGCAGGCAGCAGTTCAGCAGGAAGCGCTCAGCTCCTGCCCGCCGGACAGCCCGTTGTCCGGTGCCGAGCCGAGTTCATGTTCATACACTTTCATGCTGCACAGCCAATTGTCCTGCATTGCCGTCCTCGCGCGGTCTCTGTCGCGCGCTTTCAGCGCCTCAATCAGCTCGCGATGCGTCTGGACTGACTGCCCGTGCGCCTTTGCCCAGCTGAAATAGAGATATTCTACGCGCTGGACGTGCGCCAAAAGCGTGTCGGAAAACTCGCGCAGGAGATCGTTGCCGCACAAACTGAGAATGAGACTGTGCAGACGCGCGTCTGCCACGATAACCTCCGACGGTTCGGCATTCGCCAGAGCGTCACGATACTGCGCATCAAGCGCTTCCAGTTCCGCCAAATCGGCGTGCGTGACGCGCGTACACGCGCACTCCGCGGCAAATCCCTGAAGGACAGCCAGCAGCTGATAGCACGAGCGGAACACATCGGCGTCGACAGGACACACAACCGTTTGGCGTCCCGGCGACACCTTCACAAGCTTCTGTGCCGCCAGCAGCTGAAGCGCCTCGCGAACGGGCGTCCGGCTGACGGCAAAATACTCTGCGATGTCGGAGTCAATTATTTTCTCCCCCGACTGAAGCTCCCCCGTGACGATCCAGCTTTTCAGCTTCGAATACACTTTTTCCTTTGCAGACGCGCGTTTCAGGCGTGCAGATCCTCTGGGAACAGGCATTTTATCCCCCCCTTGCGGCGAGCACTGCCCTGTGCCCGTTCAGCTTTTTAATACAGACCGGG
>JAXEJY010000156.1:0-2242 GCA_034101315.1 Pyramidobacter sp. | reverse complement strand
GGTGAAGACGACGACAGCCCAGCCGAGAAGGGCAAGAATCGGAGAGTGGCGGTATTCGCCGACAATGTCTTTCTTGTATGCGCCGAGGAGAATTGATCCCAGCGCCAGCGGCAGAATAAGACCGTTGATGGAACCAGCCACGATGAGAAGAGCGACGGGTTTGGCGATAAAGATGTTGATTGCGGTTGAAGCGCAGATAAACCCGATCATCCACCAGCGGTAGTTGGCGTCAATCGTCTTGAACAGCGTGCGGAGGAACGATACAGACGTGTACGACGCGCCGACAACAGACGTGACACCAGCTGCCCACAGGACGACGCCGAACATTCTGTAGCCGATCTCGCCGGCGCCTTTGCGGAATGCGTCAGCGGCAGGGTTGCCCTTGTCAAGAACGACGGCGGGCTCGCCGGCTGCGACGTAGACCACGCCGAGGACGGCAAGGAACAGCAGAACACGCATGATTGACGTGACAATGATACCGTTCGTTGCAGCTTTTGTTGCGTCGCTCGGGTCATTGATTCCGGCGTCAAGCAAACGGTGTGCTCCGGAGAACGAAATGTAGCCGCCGACCGTTCCTCCGATGAGGGTCAGGATGACCATCCAGTTGATGGTTGTCGGCGCAACGACTTCGCGCGCTGCAAGCGCCACAGGAGGAGCTGCTTTAATGGCGACGTAGAGCATAAGCGCAATCATCATAAAGCCGAGAATTTGCGTGAAGCGGTCCATCGCTTTTCCGAGATCTTTGTTGAGGAAAATAAAGATGGCAAGTGCCGCGCTGATGATGGCGCCAATCTGCACAGGAATGTTTGCCATTGTGTTCAGGCCGAGGGCCGCGCCGCCGACGTTTCCGACGTTGAACGCAAGGCCGCCGAGGGCTACAGCAAAGGCGAGGAAGTATCCCAGACCAGGAAGGACTTTATTGGCGACGTCCTGCGCGCGAAGACGCGCCACGCACAGTATTCTCCAGATATTCAGCTGCACGATGCCGGTCACGATGATCGTAACGCCGATGGCAAAGGCTGCTGAAGCGAGAAGCTGCTGGGTAAAAACAGTGGTCTGCGTCAAAAAGCCGGGGCCAATTGCCGAAGTCGCCATGAGAAATGCCGCACCCAATAAAACCTGCAGTCTTCCTTTTTTGTTCTTCTGCTCCATTGCTGCACCTCCGAAATATAAATATGAGCATTTTTACTTATAAATTAAAATGCCTGTGATTAGTTTCTCGCGTTTTAAATGATTTGTCCAGAGGCGCAGCGGGGAAAATGCAGTATACAATCGCAAAAAAGGTCTATGTTCGGCTGATAATCCTGAAAAACGACGGTGTTAGGCGCGATCTGTGATCGTGTTTTTCAAGATGCCCAATCCTTCAATCTCGACTTCAATGACGTCGCCGGCTTTCATCGGCGCAATGCCTCCCGGAGTGCCTGTAAGGATTAAGTCGCCCGGCAGAAGTGTCATGATGTGCGAGATATAGCTGACGAGCCTCGGCACAGGAAAAATCAGCTGAGACGTCCGTGAGTGCTGCATCACTTTTCCGTTGAGTCGGCTTTCGACGGCAAGATCTGAAGGATCTGCGTCCGTCACGAGGAACGGCCCGACAGGGCAGAACGTATCAAAAGATTTGGCGCGGTGGAACTGACCGTCTTTCTTTTGAAGGTCGCGCGCCGTCACGTCATTGGCACACGTATAGCCGGCGACGTAGTTCAAAGCGTCCGCCTCGCAGACGCGTGAAGCGCGGTGACCAATGACGACGGCAAGCTCTGCTTCATAGTCAAGACGCGTGCATTCCGACGGACGGACAATCGTGCCGCCGTGCCAGTTCAGCGACGAGACAGCTTTTCCGAAAAGAAGCGGTTCTTCAGGAATCGGCGAATTGAACTCCTTTGCGTGGTCCTTGTAGTTCAGTCCGACGGCGACTATTTTTGTCGGAGTGCACGGAGCGAGCCACTGAGCAACAGAAGAAAGACTGACTACATTGCCCGTCGGCAGAGGCTGGGACAAATAACCAGTCTGCATGATCTCAGCGTGGTCAGCGTCGATAAGGCGTCCAAGCATAGGATATGGTGTGTCGTTCAGCATAAATCGTGCGTAATGTGCCATCGTTTTTCAGTCTCCTTTCAGAGAACGCGAGAGCGTAAAATATTTTGTGTAAACGCGGTCGCGTAAAAAAATAGAAAGACCCCGTTTTTTCCTGTAAGATAGCATCACCCAAAACACCACCATACGGGAAAAGAGAGGAGTCTTT
>JAXEJY010000155.1:0-11845 GCA_034101315.1 Pyramidobacter sp. | reverse complement strand
ATGGACGTTCCCGTCGTGCAGACGGGATCATACGGCCGCTATCTCGGACGGCTCGTCCTGACGGTCGAAGGCGGTGTCACGCGCAAAGACGGCACGAAGTGGAGTCTTATTGATCTGAACGCCGACGTGCCCGAAGAGCCGAATTTGGCGTCGCTGCTCGCCCGCTATGCTGAACAGTTCGAAAAGGAGCTGGGCAAGTCCATCGCTGTCAGCCTTGACCCGTGGGACGTCGGCAAAGAGTATGTGCGCAGAAACGAGTCGCGTGTCGGGTCGTTCTTCGCCGATGCGCTGCGCTGGAAGACAGGAACGGATCTCGCGTTCGTCAACAGCGGCAGCATCCGAGGCGCTGAAGTGTATCCGGCGGGAAATATCTCATACAAGACGCTCTACACGATTATGCCCTTCGTCAACTTCCTGACGCGTACTGAGATGACAGGCGCTCAGCTGAAAGAGTTCCTAGAGAACTCAGCGTCGTGTCTGCACGTTGACGGCGACGGATATGACGGCTCAATGCGCGCGTCAACCGGGGGATTCCTTCAGGTCTCAGGCGTCCGCGTGACGTTTGACCGAAGCGCTCAGCCGGCTCTTATCGACAACAGCGGAGTTCTTCGCACGCCTGGGGAGCGCGTGAAAAAAGTGGAAATTGACCGAGGCGGAGTCTATGAGCCGCTTGACCCTGCTGCCGTGTACAGCGTGACGCTGTATCAGTGGACGGCTGACGGCGGTGATAAGTTCTACACCACTGCCAATTTGCCGAAAATCGACACGTACGTGACGAACACTGACGTGATTGCGGAGTACATGCGCCATTTTGACGGCCCGTTCCGTCTGCCGCCCCTCGGCCGCATGATCTTCAAGAACTAATTTCCGTGCGCCGGAGGGATTGTCTAAATCTCCATTGACAGCTGAGGCTGAGCGTGTAAAGTAGCGTGTACGTACTGTAAAACAAAACGCTGGCATTCAGAGGAGGAATGTTCTGTGAAAAATGTAAAAAGGACAGCGCTGGCTCTGCTGATTCTGCTTTTTGTCGGCGCGGCGCATGCCGCTTCTTTGCCGGAGGAGCTCCGCTCCCGATGGAACGACCTTTCAGAAATTCTCGTCAAGGCGTCGTCTCTGCGGGATAAGCTGCCGAGTCTGCCGGACTCCGCGTACTTCGCTGACGACAAGCAGGGGACGAACAAGAAAATTACAAAACTTCTGCGCGAGGCTCAGGAAATTCTTCTGTCGTCCGACTCGCTTAAGCTGCTCAGGCGAACGGAACAGATCCGTGAGCGGATGCCCGAACTGTACGCCATCATCGAAGAGTACAAAGAAAAGCGCATTGCCGCGCCGATCAAGTCGTACAATCCTTTTGTCCACACGGTGAAGGACTGCGATGAGAAAATCGCCGACGCCGAAAAGGACATTGCCCGTCTCAACAAAGAGCTTGAGGAAATCCGCGCGGCGGTGACGGCAGAGCTGCGCGCGTCGGGGCTGAAGCTGACCGACGCGCAGGCGGACGTCCTCTTTTCATCGGTTGTCGGGGACGATCTCTTGAAAAACACGATTATCTTTGAGAACGTCAAGGGCGTGACGGAGCAGCTTTCAGCGCTTCTGGCTCAGAATAAAGACGACATCGGCGTCGCGCGGCGCTATTACGGCATGTACGTGACGCTGATTGACATTCTCCTTGACTGTCAGGAGCGCTTTGCCTTGGAAATCGACGAAAAATGGATTCCTCAGGTCACCGTGATTGCCTCGAACGCGTCAAAGAGTCTCAGCGAAGCGCGGCAGGCTCTGACGCGAAAGGATTTCACGCCGGCGCAGAAGAGCATTTTCAAGAGCAACGCCGCGTCGAACGAGATGATCGTCGCGGCGGCGGACAAATACCGTCAGCTGCTGACGCTTCAGAAGAAGAGCATCCTGAAGTGCGCGGCGAACATCAAGCGCGACCGCGAAGTGGCTGTCAACACCTACGCGACAGTGCGCCACATCAGCGACATGAGCAGCGTCATCAAGTCGGGGATTCAGCTGTTCGACGCCCTGTCAGCGATGCAGCTGCCTGAAATTCAGGCGTTTGAGAGCGCGGGCGTGCGCCGCGAGTTTGACGAAATCACGCGCCGTCTCCAGCTTCACAATCAGTAGTCGATAAATCCGTAAAAACACAAAGCGGCATATGCCGGAAGGTTCAGTTCTTCCGGCGTATGCCGCTTTGTTTATGGCGTTTGAAGTCAAGAAAATCACGCCTGCGCGGCGTCTTTTCCTGTCAGTTTTGCCCAGCGCTTATTCAGCTCGAGCCCCGTTTCGAGGTAGGCGCGCTCTTTCTGCTGAAGCTGTTCCAGCTCGAGTTTGTAGTCCTCTTTCCAGTATTTTTTGTCCTTTGCCTTTCTGGCGTTGATCATGCGTCCGCAAAACGCTGTGAAGAAGTCCATGGCGGCGGTGATGTCGCGCAGATAGGGGCGCAGTGTGATGAAAAAGGAGTCCAGCGGCAGAGAAGAGTCCAGCTTCGCCTCGCGGATTTCTTCAAGAAGATCCTGAATCTGAGCTTTCAGCGCCTCAGTCTGCGCTGCCGCGGGGGCCGGATCGGGCTGTTTCAGTCCGAACGCCTTCGCGAAAGAGAACTTGAACAGGCTGTTCTGAGCGGCGATGTACGCGCGGAGAATTTCGTTGACGCGCTGCCCCATCCGGGCGGCGTCGTCGCGAGTGAGATGCGACATGTTATTTGTCCTCCTCCGATGAGGAGAGGATCAGCTCTTTCAGCTCTTTTTCAAGCTCGGCATACGCCGCCTGAGCGCTTTCTGTCAGTTTTTTCGAGCCGCGGGGCATGGCATCCAGCTCGGCTTTCAGGCGCTGGACATTTCCGCTCAGCTTTTCGATGAATGCCACCACGTTTTTGTCTTCAACGGACAGCTCGCGTCCTTTCTCGACGATTGCCTGTCCGAGGAGCAGCGCTTTCGTCACGGACGCGGCAAGCGGCTTGTCAAGCGACGCGACGCTTTTCAGCATATCGCGCTGAGGATTTGACGTGAGATACGGGCGCAGAAGCAGCACGCCGACAATCAGAAGAATACAGGAAACGACAAGACGCTTTTTCGTGAAATTCGTTCTCATGAGAACCGCCTCCTTGGGGTGCGTTGATACGGTGAAAAAAATCTCCTGCGGCGGTGAACCGCGTTTTTTCCGTTGTGCTCTTACTATTCAAGAGCCGTTTTGTACTGTTCAAGCGTCATCACTGACGTGTGGTCGCCCTCTTTGACGTCGAGAACCCACTCGCCGTCCTGCTGTTTCAGCAGGATTCTCTGCGGAACGCCCATGATGTCGGCTTCGGCAAGCCGCGCGTCAATTGGAGTGTGCCGGTCGTCGACGACGACGGAGTGATCGGTGTCGTCAAGCGCGGTGACGAGCGGCGCGAGCACGGGCGGCACTTCTTCGCCGTCCCACAGGACGAGGATGCAGAACGGGGCGATCTCTTCGGGATACACGCTCGCATTTTCCGCCGCGGCGGCGAGGACGGATGTCAAGTCAACGGACGCGCTCCACGCGGCTGCCGGCGTTTTGCACGTGCCGCTGAAATACGTCAGTGATTTTTCAGCCGCGCAGGCGGGGTCAACGGGCAGAAAACGCGCTGTCCGTCGCAGCTGGGCTGTGTGAAGCGGCGCGCCGCAGGCGGGGCAGACGTCGCCTTCCTGAAGAAGTGTCACGTCGGCGATGTGCGGCGTGGAGAAGTCGCGTCCCCAGCACGCGCCCGTCAGGTGGAATCCGGGCCGGTTCGCGCCGACGACGGCGTTCGAGATTCCGACAATGCTGTAGTCGGCAATAAAACGGACGGTCAGCGGCAGTCTGACGGGCCCCATGTATCCGGCGGAGTTGCCCATGGCGGCGGCAAGTTCGTCAGGCTCCGCGTGGCGCACGGCGGCGCCGCCCAGCGCGGCGCGGACTTTTTCAAGGCACACCTGGCGGTCGCCGCGCAGAAAGACGCCGACAAGCCCTATGCCTTCAGCCGTATAGAACATCGCTTTCACCGTCTGCGAGGCGGGGATTTTCAAGAAGTCGCACAGAGATTCTATGGTATTGCAGTTCGGCGTCTCCACTTCGCGCAGGGCTTCCGGTGCGGCGGTCTGGTTCGTGACGGGGCGTCCCGGGCTGTCGAACGCTGCGATGTAGCCGCATTCGGGGCACACAAGCCCATCTTCGCCGCCGTGAGGCTCTGACGCCGCGCAGAGCAGGTCGACGGCGTGTCCTTCGGGGGTGATTCTGTCGACGCGGCGCAGCTTGACGCCGAGTGAGCTGATACAGCCGCCGACGGCGCGCAGAGCTTCATTTGCCATGTCGCATGACGCCTCTGTGTCGGTGTTGAGTCCCAGCAGATGAAGGCATCGCACTCCCTCCTCGGCGAGGAGAAGAGGCAGATCGCCGGCGCGCTTAATTGTTCTGACCGCGACGTCAAGAGCGCCGCGCGCCGCGCCGCACGTGTCGATAATCTGAGGCTTGCACGGCTCAAGACAATCAAGAAGCGCTTCAACTGCCCAGCGGCGCATTTCTTTTCCCATGGGCAGAAGCATCATGCACGAATCGTTGGGATTCCAGATTCCGTAGCCTCCCTGAACGAGACGCGCCAGCCCCGCGTCGTGCAGTTTTGAAGGACGGCTGCGCGATACGGGCATGAGGAGTTCGCTCATCCATTTCATGAATATCGGTTCCTTTCCTACAGATTAAAATCTGCCAGCATTGGCGTGTGGTCAGACGGCTTTTCCCAGCCGCGTGGCTCTGTGTCGATCCGGCAGTCAGAGCACAGAGATGCCAGCGGCGGCGTGGCGAGCATGTGGTCGATGCGCCAGCCGATGTTGCGCGCTAAGGCGTTCTTCACGCGGTAGTCGTAGAACGAATACACCGCCTCTCCCGCGTGAAAGACGCGCAGGAGGTCTGTCAGCGGCGCGCTGAGTCCGGCGAACAGCTCGCGAAGCTCCAGCGCGAAGCAGACGTGATCCGCCTTGTTCTTGGGGTTGGTTACGTCGAGCTCCGTCGGCGCGACGTTGAGGTCGCCGAGCCACAGGAGCTTTTCGCTCATGAGCGGCTCAATCATTGCCGCAGTTCGGCGCAGAAATTCCTTTTTCGCCTGATAGTCGGGATGCGTCAGCTCTTTTCCCTGCGGAACGTACGTGTTGAGCACCCACAGGTCGGCAAAGCGCGCGGCAATCAGGCGCGTGTCCCATTTCGGCTCATCGGCGAAACCGTAAATCACCTCGTCGGGCGATTTTTTTGACAGAATCGCGACGCCGTTGTACGACTTTTCGCCGCGGAACACCGCCGTGTATCCCAACTTTTCGACGCTTTCGCTCGGGAACTCGGCGTCCTGAACCTTTGTCTCCTGCACGGCAAGGACGTCGACGCCGGCGGCGGGCAGCCAGCGCTCAAGAACGGGCAGACGGCTGCGCAGAGAGTTGACGTTGAACGTTGATATTCTCACGGCAATCACGCTTTCTGAAAATCGCACCCGGCGTGGGCGATGTCCTGATACTCATCGGCGTCGACGCGTCCTTTCAGAGGGCGTCCGGCGATGGCGTTTTCGATGTTCTTCAGGGCGCTTTCAAGCGCCTCGCGCATCGATGTCGCGCTTTCGTTGGAGTTGTGCGCCGTGCCGACGGCGTTCGGCAGATGCGCGACTGCGTCGCCCTCAGCGGGGTAGTGCGACCGCTCCTGCCACCACGGATCGATGGCGGCGTAAAAGTTGGGGTGCGATGCCATGTGCGCTTCAAGGGCGTCGTGGTCAATCAGTCCGGCGCGCGCCACGTTGACGAGAATGGCGTCGTCTTTCATCAGCGCGAGTGTTCGCGCGTTGATGACATTGTGCGTCAGACGCGTGTGCGGCAGAGCCAGAATCACGACGTCGGCTTCAGCCAGCGCGGCGTCCAGCTCGTCCATCGAGTATGAGGCGTCCAGCAGAGGATCGTTCGGCGCCGTCCGTCCCAGACCGGCAAGCGAGCAGCCCAGCGCCTTGTGCAGGACAGCCGCGCTGCGCCCGATGCTGCCCCAGCCCAGGACGAGAACGCGGCACTCGCGCAGGAGCTTTTGCCCAAATCCGCGGTAGATAAATTTTCCCTCTGCCAGAGCGCGCGTCTGCGGCACAAGACGGCGCGTGCAGCACAGCGTCATCGCCAGAGCGTGCTCGGCGATTGACGTGCTCCAGCCGCCGACGTTGCTGTACAGATTGATGTCCTTCGGCAGGACGGAGAAATCAGCCTGATCGATTCCGGCGGAGATCGTCTGAACCATGCCGACGCGGTTCAGAATTCTCTTTTCCTCGTCGGACAGCTCTGCCGTCAGCGTCGCCGCGAGGAGGTACTGGGCGCCGTCAATGGCTTCAAGCCGCTCAGACGCGCTCATATCCTGAAGCCAGACGATTCTGTGCTGAGGAAATCGGCGTTCCAGAACGCCTTCAAGCTCATCCTTGATTTTCGCGGCAATGCAGATCTTTTTTCCCATAAAGGGTGTATTCTCCTTTCTTTTGCTTTATAATAAAATCATGCGGAACATCTTTTTATTCTCTATTATACCTGAAACCACGGCGAAAGGCGGTGAAGAAAAGTGATTCGTCCTGAACTGATGGACAGGGAAAATTCTTCCCTGATTCAGAAGAACTTTCTTGAGTTTCACACAGCGCTGTGCCGCGTGATCGATTCAGCGGCGCTTTCCTTTGAGACCGGCTCCCGCAGCGGACTTTTGCAGTCGGCGCGTCAGGCGGACATCCTTCAGGAGCTGGGCGAGGACTTCTGTCAAAAGTGGGATCCGGACGACGATCTTGACCGCTCGTGCAGGACACAGCTGTCGTGCATGGCGCTCCGCACTGCTGCCGTGCTGCGCTGTCTCTGCACCGCCGGAGCGTCGCCCCTTGAAGGACTGGAAGAAAGCCGGGCGTTTTTGGGATCTCTGTGCCGGCGCGTTTCTGACCGTCTTGACTGGTCTCCTCGCAGCCAGCTTCTTGGGCCGCGCTACGGCGACGCTGCCGGAGAGGAGGACATTGAACTGACTCTTTCAGAGCTTCCGCTCAGCCTCGTCGGCGAAAAACGCCTCAGCCGCGTCGAATCGCTCCTCGACTTCCGCGACTGTCTCCGCGCCGCGCGCGATCTCTTTGAAATCGTCGGCGAAGTGCGCCGCATGGCGGACAAGCTTTTTCCCATGGGAAAATAATCCTAAAGAACGCACAAAATATGACCTGCCGAAGGGCAGGTCATATTTTTTACGGCTCTGATGTCTGAGGCGATTTTTCCCGTTCCCAGCGGGCATATTCAGTTGCAAGCCGCATGACCAGCCACTGAGAGCGCTCCGCCTCAGGCAGGTCTTCAGGAATTTTCTGGCGGCGTCGCGCGGCGTTCAGGAAGCGGAGCGTTTCGTCATAGCGCTCGAGGAACGGCGGAATCTCTCCTTTGTCAGCGCGGATGATTATTTTTATTTCGTGCGGCGGCAATCCGCGGCGCGAAATCTCGTTCACCGCGCGGACGACAGAACCGGCGCGGCGCGCTTTCGGCAGCTTCATGTGCCACTCAACGATAAACCGCGCGAATTTGAGCCACGTCCGCGGCAGAGACATTCGCGCGTTCATCTCGTCGAGCGCTTCAAGTCCCAGCTGAGCGTGTTCATAGTGGTGCGGCCATTGGTCCCGCGGCGTTTTCCCTTTGCCGAGGTCGTGCGCCAGCGCGGCAAATCGGGTTTCTACTCGGGACGTCGCGTCAGCCGTTTGCTGCAGGACGTCCATTGTGTGCTCAAACGCGTCAAGTCCGTGATGATACGCCGCAGGCTGCTCAACGCCCACGAGCGCGGCAGCCTCCGGCAGGACAGCCTCCAGCACGGCGGCGTCGCGCAGCTCTTCAAAAAAACGGCGCGGGCGCGGCGACTCCAAGGCTTTTGTCATTTCTGCCAGAATCCGAGGCGCGGGCTCTTCAGCCAGTTCATCGCGGCTGAGCGTCATCATGCGCCGCGTCGCTTTGTCGATGGAAAATCCCAGCTGCGCCGCCTGCCGCGCCGCGCGGAGCGTGCGCACAGGGTCGTCGCGGAAATGCTCAGACGTCGCGCTGATGACGTCGCGCTCAATGTCCTGCCGTCCGCCGAACGGGTCGATAAGCTGCATGTCCGGCAGACGCAGAGCCATGCTGTTCATTTTTGTGTCGCGGCGGCGCAGATCCTCCTCAATCGTCGTATCCGCGCTGAAGTCCGGCTCAAAGCCGAGGTATCCCCTGCCCGTTTTGCGCTCCGTCCGCGCCAGCGCCACTTCGCAGACAGCGCCGCCGATTTTCAGGAGAAAGACAGGAAACTGCCGCCCCACGGGCTGCGCTCCAAAGCGCGTGACAAGCGCCTCAGGCGTCAGACCGCAGACGACATAGTCCTTGTCGTACGCCTGTTTGCCGATAAAGTAGTCGCGCACCCAGCCGCCGACGATGTACGCTTCGCCGCCCAGCTCGCTGACGGCGCGTGAAAACTCAAGTTCAGTCATGCTGTTTTGTTCTCCGTTTTTATAAACTCAATTTCATTTCCCTCTTGACAAATAAACTTACACCAACTATTATACATGAGAGCAAACGGTATATGCCGTATATTTAATGAAAAATCAGGGAGGTTTTTTGTCATGTTTAAACGTATTGCCGCTGCTGCTTTAATCGCGCTTTGCCTCGTTCCCGCCGCGTTCGCCGCAAAATCCGCCATGGAAAAAGACACCATCGTCGTCGCGACTGAGTCCACGTATCCGCCCTATGAGTACCGCAACGAAAAGGGCGAGCTTGAGGGATTCGACATCGAGTTCGCTGAGATCATCGCCAAGCGCCTCGGCAAGAAAGTTGAATGGGTCGATATGCCTTTCGACTCTCTGATTCCCGCGCTGATGGCAGGCAAGATTGACCTCATCGCTGCCGGACTTTCAGCCACTGAAGAGCGCGCCCGCCGCGTGACGTTCTCTGCGCCTTACGAGATTTCTTTCAGCGCCTTTGTCACCAAGGCTGAAAACCCGCCCAAAGACGTTGATGAAATTGCCGGCAAGATCGTCGCGGCTCAGATTGGCACCGTCCAGGAGACTTTTGCCCGCAGCCTCGGCAACGTCGAAGTCAAGACGTTCCAGAAGTTTGACGACTGCGTCCGCGAAGTCGTTCTCGGCCGCGCCGCTGCCACGCTGATGGACATTCCCGTCGCCAAGAAGTTCGTCGAAGCCAAGGACTTCAAGGGCAAAGTGGTCATCGCGTTCAACAAGCAGATCACCGGTGCTGACAAGGCGCTTGCCATGTCAAAGAAAGACCCCGAATTTTCAAAGGCGGTCGACGCTGTGATCACTGAGATGACCAAGAGCGGCGAGCTTGAAACCCTCCGCAACAAGTGGTTCAAGTAAATTTTTCCGCGCAAACTGAATAAGCACCCTCACGGCGGTTTTCGGAGCTTTTCCGGAAACCGCCTTTTTGCTGCGCAAAAAAACGCCGAAAAAACGCGGCAATCCTTTCTTTTACTAATGACAGTTTTTCAATATGCCTGTATAATACCCTCTATCATAAATTAAAATGACCAGCGGTCAGTATTTTATTCTATCGGTCATTTTTATTTCAGGCGATGATGACAGGGGGATTGAAAAATGCCGAGACTGTCGGCGCAGAATAAAATTCTTCTTCAGACGGCGACGCGCGACAGAGCGTTTGAATGCGCGTGCAGCCTCATGCGCGAAGAGGGCTGGCAAAATTTTACCATGGAAAAGCTGGCAGCGCGCATGGGCGTGTCAAAAGGGACGATTTACAACTACTTCACGAGCAAGCAGGACGTTCTTCTGTTCATCAGAGAGCGCGAGATTCAGGGAATTCTCTGCGGCATCGAGCGCGTCGCTGAACGCGAAACAGACGTGCTCGTTCAGCTTCGAATTATTATCGTCGAAATGCTGGAGCGGATGCGCGAGTTCCGTTTCCTTCACTTTGCGATGGGAGAGCTGCTCTTCAAGAACGGGGGCGAATCGGCAATTGAGTTTTTGAAAAAAGACCCGCTCAAGCCGGCGCGCGAAATGCTGAGCCGCATTCTGGAGCGGGGAATGGAGCAGGGGTGCATCAGACGGTGCGATCCTGTCATCGCAGGGGCGCTTCTTCACTCGCTCATCGCCGGAGTGGACATGGGAAGTCACTTTGACATCGGACTGGACACGGGCGACAGAGAAACGCTGGAACTGATCAGCGATCACATCTTATTCGGTTTTTGCGCGGAGGAAAAATGAAGATAACAGACACATCATTGCGGAGACCGGTCAGCGTTCTCGTCCTGACGATGGCGCTGGTGTACTTCGGCATTTTCGCCTACAACAACATGGGAATGCAGCAGATTCCCGACGTCGATCTCCCCCTTGTCATGGTCACGACGACCATGCAGGGCGCGACGGCAGCGGTTATGGACAACGACGTGACTGACGTCATTGAAGAGCAGATCAACACGATATCGGGAATTGAAAGCCTCAGCTCGTCCAGCTATCAAGGGGTCGCCGTCACCGTCGTCGAGTTTGACATCAACCGCGACATCGACGCCGCCGCCGCAGACGTGCGCGACAAAGTCAACGCGGCGCAGGCAGATCTGCCCGACGAGGCAGACGCCCCAATTATCGCCAAGTATGACATCGGCGACTCGCCCGTCGCCATGGCGACAATCCGCGGCAGCGCCAGCTACAAGGACAAAGTCTACTTTGCCGATAAAATCGCCAAGGTCAAGCTTCAGTCGGTCAGCGGCGTCGGCGTTATTGAAATGCCCGGTCTGCGCGAGCGCGAGATCCGCGTGTGGATCGACCCCGTGCGCCTGCGTTCCCGCGGGCTTGTCGTTCAGGACTTGGCAAACGCCATTGCTACAAAGCACGTCGAACTGCCCGCTGGAAGCCTGACGATTGACCGCTTCAAAATGGACTTGAGACTTCAGGGCGAATACTCGTCGGTTGAAGAGCTGAAGAGCCTGCCCATTACGACTCGCGACGGCATCGTCATCCGCCTCGGCGACGTCGCTGACGTCGAGGACGGCTTTGAGGAAGAGGAAAGCCGCGCCTATCATGACGACGAGCAGTCGATTATGATCGCCGTGAAAAAACAGCGCGGCGCGAATGAAGTTGCTGTGTGCGACGCCGTCACAGCGCGTTTTGAAGAAATGCAGAGCATTCTCCCCGAGGGCATTGAGATGGAAGTCGTCTACAGAAAAGCGGACTTCATCAGGCGCTCCATGCGCGGCGTCGGCGGCGACGTCACGCAGGCGGTTGTTCTCTGCTCGCTCCTCATGCTGTTTTTTCTTCAGACGATCCGCGCGACGTTCGTCACCGTCATCTCAATGCCCGTCTGCCTAATAGGCAGCTTAATCCTGATGAAGGGCATGGGCGTCACGATCAACAATCTGTCCATGATGGGAATCTCGCTTGCAGTCGGCATGGTCGTCGACGCGACGACCGTCGTCCTTGAGAACATCGACCGCCACATGCGTCTGGGACTTTCTCCGCGCGAAGCTGCGTCCGTCGGAACGCAGGAAGTCGGCTTCTCCGTTCTGGGCGGCGCTCTGACGACCATGGCGGTTTTCACGCCGATTGCGTTTATGGGCGGTATTATCGGGCGCTTCTTCTTCGCGTTCGGCGTCACAGTCGTCGTTACCATCGGGCTTTCGCTTGTTTTGTCGCTGACGCTGACGCCGTTTTTGTGCGCCAACCTGCTCCAAATTTCCGAGCCGGGGCGCGCTGCGCGCTTCTGCGACGCCATTCTCTCCTCTTGGGAGCGCGCGTACTCCCGAACGCTGAAACTGGCAGTTATGCACCGCCTGACGACAATCCTCATCGCTCTGGGCATTTTCGCCGGCGGCGTTTTCATCGCTTCCAAAGTCGGCACGGCGT
>JAXEJY010000154.1:0-3930 GCA_034101315.1 Pyramidobacter sp. | reverse complement strand
TTGAGAGCAAGTTCATATTCATTTCTGCCGTATCCCTCTTCGCTGACAATTGTGTCCACTTCAGCGGGGTAGCCCTTTGTGGCGTAATGCGTGTAGACTTTTACGCCTCTGTTGAGGAGCCGGCGCCGGAACATCTGCACTGTCGGCTGGTCGGCATAACGGGTAATGACAACTCCGGCGACGTATATGCCTCGTGCCGTGAACTCGTCAATGAGCCGAAGCACTTCGGAGTCGTACGTCGTGCCGAAATCAGCGCGGATTTTCTTGCGCTCAATATCTCCTGAGTAGAGGCAAATAATGACCTCTGCCTGCTCTCTGAAGCTCTCAAGAAGGCGCATTTTCACGTTGGGATCAAAACCCGGCAGACACCGCGCCGCGTGATAGTCAAAGATCAGCTTGCCACCAAATTCAAGGTAGAGCTTGTTGTCGTAGCGTTTTACACGTTCAGCAATGGCGGCTGTCTGCTCGCGCAGGTATTTTTCGTTGTCAAAGCCTGTCCTGCTGTTCATGGAAAAGCCTATTTATTTTTCCCGCAGCAGAATTTGTATTTTTTGCCGCTTCCGCAGGGGCAGGGATCATTGCGGCCGATTTTGGGCGTAGGGCGGACGTATGTTTCAGTGACGATCTGACCGTCCACAAAATACCATTCATCTTTCTGCTTGCGGAAAACTGCTTTTTCATGATGGTCGACTTCTTTGCCTTCAATTTCAAATTTGGCGACAAATTCGACCAGTCCCTTTGTGTCCTTAACTCCGCCTTCAACAGTTTTGCGGATATCGAGTCCAAGCCAGCGGGCTGACTGCGACCACTTGCGCGTTGCATCTTCGCTGACCGTTTCGCGGGTTTCGGGATCGTGGCTGGACATGATGAAGTCAATTGCTCCGGTTGTGTAGGCAGTGTAGCGGGCTCTCATCAAATCTTCAGCAGTGGCGGCTTTGCGGACGCCGTCAATAATGGGTTTGCAGCAGCTTTCAAATTCACGGCCGGAGCCGCAGGGACAAAGTGACATGATGGAACTCCTTTCGGGGGATAAATTCAAAAAAATACTGGGCAGACGGATAAAAATTTTACCCGTGCAATATCTGCCGCATGAACTTAAACATTATATCACCGAAACGGTGAAAAACGATAAAAGCGTCGGAAAGAAACACTTTTGCGCTTTTTATCCGCGCCTCTGTTGGAAAAAATGAGGAAGCCGCACGCGCCGCCCTGTGGTACACTATGGCAGTGAATTTTTGACAGAGGAGACGCTCAAACGCGATGGACAGAAAAATAATGATCCTGAAAAGCGTTTTTGGATATTCATCGTTCAGAACGGGACAGGAAGAGATTATCGATGCATTGGCGCGCGGGCGCGACGCGTTCGGCATCATGCCGACGGGAGCCGGAAAATCAGTCTGCTATCAGATTCCGGCGTTGCTGAGCGATTCAATTTCACTTGTTATTTCCCCGCTCGTCTCCCTGATGAAAGATCAGGTGATGTCGCTCGTTGAGGCAGGCGTCAAAGCCGCGTACATCAATACATCGCTGACTCCGGCGCAAATACGCGTCGTTCTCCGGCGCGCCGCACAGGGCGAGTACAAAATTATTTATGTCGCGCCTGAGCGCCTGAAAAGCCCGTCCTTTTTGGCGTTTGCGCGCAATGCCTCCGTCGGCATGGTGACCGTTGACGAAGCGCACTGCGTCTCAAAATGGGGACAGGATTTTCGTCCCGGCTATCTGGAAATCCGCGCGTTCATCGAACAGCTGCCGCGTAGGCCCGCCGTCGGCGCCTTCACGGCGACAGCGACGCAGCTCGTGCGCGATGACATCATTCAGCTCTTGGGCTTGGAGAATCCCTGCACGGTCGTCACGGGTTTTGACCGGAAAAATCTTTTCTTTGAAGTGCGCCACCCCAGCGATAAAATGGCTGAGACGCTTCAAATTGTCCGAGACTACAGCGACAAGAGCGGCATCGTCTACTGCGCGACGAGAAAAAACGTGAACGACGTGTGCGACGCCCTGCGAAGCCGAGGAATTCAAGCCGCCCGCTATCACGCCGGATTGGACGCCGAGGAGCGTCAGGAGAACCAGGACGCGTTCATCAACGACCAAAAAACGGTGATGGTCGCGACAAACGCCTTCGGCATGGGAATTGACAAGTCAAATGTGTCGTACGTCGTCCATTACAACATGCCCGGCGACATCGAAAGCTACTATCAGGAAGCGGGCAGAGCCGGACGCGACGGCGAGCCCGCGCGGTGCATCCTTCTGTACGGGGCTCAGGATGTCCGCACGCAGGAGTTCTTCATTGAACACATGTCAGACAACGCTTCTGCCGATGCCGACGCGCTGCATGAGCTTCAGAAAACGGCGCGAGACCGCTTGAAGGCAATGGTGTTCTACTGCCTGACGACGGACTGTCTGCGCGGATACATCCTGAAGTATTTCGGCGAGGATGCGCCTCACCGCTGCGAGAGCTGCGGAAACTGTCTGCGCGTTCTCGAACTGGCAGATATCACCATTGACGCGCAGAAAATACTCTCGTGCGTCAAGCGCGGAGGGGAACGCTGGGGCGTCAAGATGATCTCTGACTGCCTGCGCGGCAGCGCGTCGGAAAAGATCCGCCGTTCGGGGCTGGATCAGATTTCGACGTACGGCATAATGAAAGGCGTTTCTGAACAACGGCTTCGCGACATCATCCGCCACCTTGTTTTTCATCGCTATTTGCACAGCGGCAGCGGTGATTATTCTGTCCTTTCGCTTGGAGAACGAGCGCGAGAAGTCCTCGTCGAGAGAAAAAACATCACGGCAAAACTGCCGCAGATCGAGGCGCGGTCCGCGCGCAAAGCCCTTCGCCAGCAGAGCCGCGAGCAAATTGTATCAACTAGCCGTCCGGCGCTGTACGAGCGGCTCAAAGAGCTGCGTTTTGAACTCGCTCAGGAAAAAGGCGTTCCCGCGTTCATGATTTTTACGAATGCCGCGCTGACCGACATGTGCGAAAAACTCCCCAGAACGCCGCGAGAGTTTTTACATATTTCCGGCGTCGGCGAGCGAAAAGCTGCAGAGTACGGCGAACACTTCATCAGCGCCGTCAAAGAGTGGCTTGACGAACAATAATCAGTCATACGCTAAAAGAAATGTCACTGTATATTCTTGACAAGGTGACAATCATTTTCTACACTCTCCCTATCTCAACAGTACACAGGGAAGTGATATGATGAAACTGAACATGATGACGCGCGTCGCTCTGATGACTGCTTTGACAGTCGTCGGCTCGGCGGTGAAAATTCCATTCGGCGCGATGCCGATAACGCTCAACACATTTTTTGCTGCCCTGTCTGGAATGCTCCTCGGCGCTGCAGGCGGCGCGTGGGCGCAGGGACTGTTTATGCTCATAGGATTGTGCGGCGTCCCCGTTTTCACGTTCGGGGGCGGCCCGTCAAGCGTCCTTCAGCCCTCATTCGGCTACATTGTCGGCTATATCCTCTGCGCGTGGACATGCGGAACGGTTTTGAAGAAAGGCGTCGCGCCTCGCCGTGCGGCGTGGGCAGCGACGGCGGGCATTGGGGCGATCTACTCTGTAGGCGTTCCGTGGTTGTGGTGCGTCGCAAACGGCGTGATGAACGTCGAAATGTCCTTTGCGGGGGCGCTGTACGCCGGATTTGCCGTCTTTCTGCCCGGAGAGATCCTCAAAGGCGCGGCACTTGTCTTCATCGTCTGCAAAGTGCACTCGCACATTTTACACGATAAGGTACAATAAGTTGCGCAAAATTAAAAAGTCATAAAAAAAGACATAGTTTGCAGCACTCTGGTAGAATGAAGTCACGACACACCATTCTGAAAGGAGAAAGCAAACCATGTCCGAGAAAATTGTACAGTTTAATGAAGAAGTAATCAAGGGTCATCTCAAGGAATTGGTTCGCGGCAGCGTGGAAGAAACCTTGAACG
>JAXEJY010000153.1:0-3865 GCA_034101315.1 Pyramidobacter sp. | reverse complement strand
GTCTGCGGACCTGCAAGGCATGGAGAAAATTGTTCTGGATTCGGCATACGGGGAGTTTTACCGTCAGAATTTCATGCTTGAAGTGTCGCCTTTGGCTTCCAAATTGGAAAAGCTGACGGCGTTTGCTGCTGAAAAACGCTTTCTTGACCTGAAAAGCTGGAGCAAAGGCTCTGTCCGGATCATGACGGCTGTCCTTTCTCTTCAGTCAGACGTGGAAAACGGACAGCTGTTTTTGAGGTCGCTTTATTCAGGACAAATGCAAAAAACTCCGTTTTATCCCGGCTGGGGGGAGCTGTCCGGCTCATTTTGGCGAATGCTTTGGGGCTTTGAAGGGGACAGGGAGAAGATCCAAGAAGCGTGCCGATATGATCCTTCAGCTGTTTCTGATCTGCTTTGCGAGTCAGTATCTCGGCTTGATGAGCGTCATTCTCTTTGGGAGGCTGAATGGTTTTTTCTTGACGGAGTCTTTCAATGGGCGCGCCGTCTGCTTGAGCCCGTTCGCGGAGAAGATGCGGCGCTTGTTGAGCGGTGGCTGTCTCTGCTGACCGATTTGTGGAATGTTCGGATTTGGCTTCACAGTCAAATGAACGCAGTTTCTCAGGAGAACATGTGCTATCTAGACGGAGGAACGCTCAGCGAAAACGTGCTGTTGTCCTCAAAGAGGTTAGATGTGCTCCTGCGCGGTTCGTTTTGGGAGGGCAAGAGTCTTCAGAACGCACAGGACGGCTCACTCTTGAGCATGGAACGCAGTTTTCTGCGCTGGCAGCTGGCATTGCGCCGTCAAAATCCGCTTGGGGTTGAAGTCGTCATCTCGTACATGGCACAGCAGTTCTGTGAGTGGCGCAACATGTCGGCAGTTCTGGTCGGCATTCTGTGCAATCTTGACAGCTCTTTAGTGCGCGCAGTTCTTCTGCCCTAAATCGGAAGGGAGCAAAACTAATGAAACATCACGCTCTTGTTGTCGGTTCGCCGGCATTTCTTCGTCTTTGGGCTGTTCTTGGCTGCGAGGAGAAAATGTTTTCCGAGTTCATGACGGCTCAGGAGCTTCTCCTTTGGGGAAGCGAGGCGCACGTCGACATCGTTCTTTACGAGGAAAAACTTTTTGATAATTTTTCTTCATCTCAGAAGGCAATGTTCCAGAAAAGCACTGCTCCGTTCTGGATTCCCCTGCCCTCTGTAGAGGGAAAGGGAGCTTAAATGACGGTTCGTTCTTCTCTTGTTGAATCAATACATGCAGAATATGTAAAGATTGGCACAGATTTCCCCGTGAATATGGAGGAGCTTGCCAGAACAGAGGACGGCTCTTGGTACGGCATGGTCAGAAGCCATATCGGCAGTACCGTTGAGCTGATACCGCTGGATTCGCCTGAATCGCTTCATATCGGCACGCCGCTCTATTTGACAGGACATGCGCTTGAAGATCATCTGTCGGAGGTTAAAGCCGGGACAGTGATTGACCCGCTGGGGCGCGTCCTCTTGACATTTTCTCAGCCCTCCGCCGGAAATGCCGGAGTGCGCGGCGATGATTTTTGGGGATTAAGTCCTTTGAGCGAATTGATGCAGATGAAAGCCGGCGAAGGTGTTGCCCTTTTGGGGACGCCGTCCGGCGGATTTTCTGTTTTATTCAGCCAGATTGCGGCAGCGCAAAGCGCTGACACGCTTTATATTTTCTGTCAGGGAGGACAAAAAGACCTTCATCGTTTTTGCCGTGCGGCGGCTTCATCTGCTGCAAAGAGCAGCACTGTGATTTTGTGGACTCCGCCTTGGGCGACGCCGGCTCTTAAGGTTTTAGCTTCTTCTGCGCTGGGGTACCTCATTAAAAGCAGGCATAATGAAGGCAGGCGTTTGATTCTGATTGACGATCTCCGTCTGTGGCTTGAGTCTGTTCGCGAATACGGAGAAAGTTCTGAAGAACTTCTTTTGCCAGACGGTTATCCGCATATGACGCGCCGGCTTCTTGGAGAGATTCTTGACTTGACGTCTGCTCCTGATGAGCTGGGCAACTCTACGTCTATTATTGCAGGCTGGAGGTATGAAGAGGGGATTTCAGCAGTCGTGGAGCAACCGTACATGGGACGTTTGCCTCGCTTTATGAGAACGGGAATTGTCCTTGAAGAACACTCGGAATATGTTTTGCCTTCAGAGGACTCGTGGGGAACGCTCAGCCCAGCCGGACGATGCTGGAGAGAGCTTCAGTCGCTCTACGCATCGTGCGACGAGGAAAACAGGCATGTGCTCGAACTTTTAAGCAGGACATTCTGCGAGCTTTTTGTTGAATTCTCTCTTTTAAGCCGTCCTGTTCCCTCAAAAGAGCTAGTTCAGTTCTGTGAAGCGGATGAAAATGCCCTTTTGGAGATCGGACGCCGGGCTCTGCCTCAGCTGGCAGAATCAATTGCTTCTTTGAGGCTTGACGTTCAGCTCCATTACAGAGAAGAGAGCAGTGTCAGAAAAAAGATATTTTTAGCGTGGATTCATGAAACGCTGCGCAGTGGGGAGGCGCTGGCATGAAGTTGACTCGGTCCGGTTCTGACAACATCAGCGCATTATCGCGTTCTTCTCTGTGGGTGGAATCTCTTTCCGGCGTCGTGTTGAATGATGTCGTAACGGTAGATAACGGCTGCGGCGAGACGTTTGTGGGGCGGGTTGTTGCCGTCGAAAAAAATCGCTGCCAGGTCAGAATCTGTGACGGACATCACTCGCTCAACCGCAGTTCTATGAAAGTTTGGATCGGAAGCGATGAAATTTATCTGCCGGTAACGCCGCCTCTTCATGCTGCGCATGGCATTCGGCGCTCAATTTTCAAGACAGGGATTGCTCCCGTGGACACGCTGTTTCCGATACAGCACGGACAATCTGTTTTCATTGCGGGCGTCACTCTCCAGCGCTCTCTGCCTCTTCTGAAATCCCTCTTTCGCGGTGCGCTGAACGACAACCAATGGACATCCCTTATTTCGTTAGACACGTCGAAAAACGAAACTGAAGACATGCGCTCGCTTTGGGACGGTTTGGGGCTGAACGCGGAAGCGCTCTTTATGTCTTACAGCAACGAGCGCCTGTATCAGAGCATGACACCGCTTCGTCTTGGGTTTGAAAAAGCCATATCACAAGCGCGGGAGGGGCACGACGTTTTCCTTGCAGTAGCAGATATCGACTCGTGGTTTCGTTTTTATCAGGAAGATTTAGCTTTGAAGGGATATTACAGAAGCCGTTACAGCGCGCTGAACGGATTCAGAAACTATATCAGCAGATTCATGGAGCTTGTCCGCGGATATAAAGGACGCATCACGCTGGCAGTTCTTCTCTCAGAGAGGAAAATTGCCGGAATTCCCTCGGAGCTGATGGGGCTTCGCGACCTTTTTGACTCATTCCTTCAGCTGAGACGAGACGGAGGTATTTCTCTCTCAGGGTACGCGCCTCAGCCGCCGCGCGGCATAGACAGAAGTGTAGAATACGCTCAGATGCTTCGCCGTCAGTGCAAGGATCTCTATGCGTATCTGCGCGAAAAAAGCTTTAATGAATATCCTCTGACGGAGCAGGAACGGCATTTTTCGCGGGAGCTGTACAGCTACATGGGCGATTTGACTTCTGATTTCGACCATTCAGCAGATCGCCTCTGGAATATCCTCTCAATTCTTCCTGAAAAGCGTCTGAACAGAATTCCCCTGACGCTGGTTCGCGAATTCTGTCACAGAATAGAAGACGAGGCAGACCAGTGACGGCTGCTGTTTCTGTCGGTTCACTCCGTCTCCGTCTGCGCCGTTTGCTCTTGAGCGCTGCGCGTCTGCGCGAAGAAACGGCGGAGAAAAAAAAGCTTCTGACTTCATTGACGCAGAGTGCAGTTTCTACGCTTGCCAGTCTCAGCATG
>JAXEJY010000152.1:0-2274 GCA_034101315.1 Pyramidobacter sp. | reverse complement strand
TTTTTTTGCGGGACGATTTTAACGCCCCGCTCTGGAGATGACAGCAAGGAGCAGCTTTTCTAAACCGTTCCAGCCCTCGCCGTCGCCTGTCCGCTCGCTCCACGACAGACGAATAAGCTCGCCTAAGAAAAGTGAAAGCAGAGCGCTGCCGTAGATGCCCGCCATCGCTGAGGCTGTTTTTTGCTGATAGTTCGTCAGGCGGAGCGCTTTTCCCGCCCTTGCGCCGAGGCGCGAAATGAGACAGGCTGCCCGCGTTCTTTTATGAATGGCGGACAGCAGGGGAATGAGCTCGTCATCTTCTCTCAGTTTTTTCAAGCTGCACAGAACGCCGCTCACGTCGCATTGTGCGAGTGAGTCCAGAAGGTTGAGCATGCTTTTGCCGCCTTCGTCCATGGACAGCGCGCGCACGAGGTCGGCAGAAATTCTGTTTCTTTCAGCGGCGGCAATGAGCTTGTCAAGCTCGCTGCGCAGTTCTTCTTCATCCTCAATCCACTCAGCTAGCAGAGCTGCCGCCCCCGAGTCAAGAGAACACCCTTTTGACTTGGCAAGCGACCGAAGCCACGACGCGCGCTGCGACGGCCAGAACGGCGCGGATTCATACGCGACGACTGACGCTTTGCTCCACGCCGAGCCAAGCTCTTTCTGGAGCGGTTTGTCGGAGAGAATAAGAAAAACGACGTCGGCGCCTTCCGGCTCGACGTTTTTGAGAAATCGCTGGGGCAAAGGCCCCAGCGATTTTCCGTCGTCCACTTCAAAAATCCGGCGGGAACAGAAAAGCCCCGGCGTTTGAGCTTCTTCAAAGAGGTCTTCCCAGACCGCCGTTTCAAGACGCCTGTCAACTTCGTATCCCTGTTTGGCAAGCGACTCAAGCGCCTCGGCGCGCAGACGCGGACGGGCGCCGGCAGGCGCCGCGATCAGCGTCAGCGCAGGCATCTTATTTAACCACCAAGTTGACCATCTTTCCGGGAACGACAATCGTCTTGACGATTGTCTTTCCCTCGAGTCGCTTCTGAACGGCAGGATTATCCATGACCGCCTTCAGCAGCTCGTCCTTATCAAGCCCTGCGGGAAGTTCCAGCTTCTCTCTCACCTTGCCGCAGATGGAAACGGGCATCACAACAGTGTCATCCGTGGCAAGAGCCGCGTCGAACGCAGGCCACTGAGCCTGAGCGACGCTAGGCTCGTGTCCTGCCATCACCCACAGCTCCTCAGCCATGTGCGGCGCATAGGGCGACAGAATCCGCGCGAACGGATCGAGGAGCTCGCGGTAGCAGCAGTCATATTTGTTCGCTTCGTTGATCAGGACCATCATCTGAGCGATCGCCGTGTTGAAGTCAAGCGATGCCGTGTCAGACGTCACTTTCTTTATCGTCTTGTGCAGTGTCTTCTTGAGCGGCTGAGGCATTTCTTCGTCGCTCAGCGGCCGGGTGCAGACGCGCCACACTTTTTCAAGGAAACGATACACGCCGAGAAGCCCCTGCGTTGACCACGGCTTTGACATCTGGAGCGGGCCCATGAACATCTCGTACAGTCTGATGGAGTCTGCGCCGTAGTTCTTGATGATCTCATCGGGGTTAATGACGTTTTTCAGAGACTTCGACATCTTGGCGACGACGCGCTCAAGTTTTACGCCCGTGCTCTTCTCGATAAAGCAGTCAGGAGACACTTCTTCAACTTCGTCTGTCGGGACGAGCGACTTGTCAGGACGCTGATACGAGAATGACGTGATCATTCCCTGATTGACCAGCTTCATGAACGGCTCATCCGTGTTGACCAGTCCGAGATCGTAGAACACTTTGTGCCAGAAACGGGCGTACAGAAGGTGAAGAACGGCGTGCTCCGCACCGCCGACGTAGAGATCGACGGGCATCCAGTAGTCAATGGCTTCTCTGCTGGCGAACTCTTTATCGTTGTGCGGATCAAGGTAGCGCAGATAGTACCAGCACGAACCTGCCCACTGGGGCATGGTGTTTGTCTCGCGCTTCGCCGGCGCGCCGCAGACGGGGCAGGTCGTGTTGACCCAGCTGTCAATGTTGGCAAGCGGCGACTCGCCCGTTCCCGTCGGCTCGTATCTCTCGACGGGCGGAAGGAGCAGCGGCAGCTGATCTTCAGGAACAGGGACAACGCCGCAGTGCGGGCAGTGAATCAGGGGCATCGGCTCGCCCCAATAGCGCTGACGCGAGAAAATCCAGTCTCTCAGCTTATAGTTGACAGCGCGTTTCCCCTTTCCGCGCTCGGACAGCCATTCAATGACTTTGTCGATGGCCTCATCCT
>JAXEJY010000151.1:0-7049 GCA_034101315.1 Pyramidobacter sp. | reverse complement strand
CCCCGCGGTTTTAGACTCTTCAAAAACTCATCATAGCTACGGATATACTCCTTTTCATCATAGTGCTCGCTGGCTAAAACAACAAGCTTACATCCATAACTAAAATCATGCATTTCGCGCCACATTCCAGGGCCTATATATAACGCTACATCTGGCCGATTCAATAATACTTCTTCACGATTTTTTCCATCATCTAACACAAAGCGACAGGCACCATCCATAGCTATAATAATCTGTTCCAGATTTTTATGTGCATGAAATCCTCTGCTCTCGTTTGGGAGAGTATCAAACATGTAATAAACCCGTTTAATTTCAAAAGGAACATCCTGAAGCGCTTCTACTGCTACAAGTTTTCCTCTTCTATCTCCATGTACAGGCATTTCTATAAGCTTGTAATTCATTTTTCCTCTCCTACCACTCATTTAAAGCATCAATAACATACTGCACTTCTTCATCTGTCAAACATGGACTCATTGGAATACTCAGTTCTGTTTCGTGAATCGTCTCGGTGACAGGAAAACTTAAATCATTCCAGTCTTTATAACATTCCTGCTTATGTGGAGGGATTGGATAATGAATATTTGTTCCAATTCCCTTTTCTGTAAGATATTTCTGAAGAGTATCTCGTTGATCACTAAAAATTGTAAAAATATGGAAAACATGTGCATTCCAGTCATTTATCTGAGGAAGGCGGATTTTTGGATTTTTGATTCCTTCAAGATATTTTTTTGCAACTTCTTTTCTTAACTGAACATCTTCATCAAGATGCTTTAGTTTTACATCAAGAATTGCTGCCTGAATTTCATCAAGACGGCTGTTGCGGCCTGTATACTTGAAAACATATTTTTTTGCTGAACCGTAATTTGCAAGGGACCTTACAGCTTCTGCCAAGGCTTCGTCATTTGTTGTTACAGCTCCTGCATCACCTAAAGCACCAAGGTTTTTCCCCGGATAAAAACTATGGCCTGCTGCATCACCAAGGCTTCCTGTTTTCTTACCATTAAAACAGCAGCCATGAGCCTGTGCATTATCTTCTATTAATTTGAGATTATATTTTTTGCAAAGTTTACCTATTTTATCTGTATATGCACACTGTCCATAAAGATGAACGATACAAATTGCTTTTGTGTTATTTGTAATTTTTTCTTCAATTAATGAGTCATCTATCTGAAGTGTATCAATATTTGGTTCAACAAGAACTGGGACAAGATCGTTTTCTGTAATTGAAAGTATTGTTGCAATATAAGTATTTGCAGGCACTATGACTTCATCACCTTTTTTCATTACACCAAGTTCAATATATGCTCTAAAAATCCAGACAAGTGCATCAAGACCATTTCCACATCCCACACAATACTTTGTTCCGATGTAGTTAGCATAATCTTCTTCAAACTGCTGATTTTCTTTTCCCTGAAGATACCACCCACTGTCAATCACGCGAAGTGCAGCTTCGTGAATTTCTTTCGAGTTTTTATCTGTTATGTCTTTTAAAGATAAAAAAGGTACCTTCATCTGTTAAGTTTTATCATATTTATAACAAAAAGTCCATTATTCAATTCGGAACTTCTCTACTGCTCACACATAATTCATTTACTTCGCTATGTACTTTGTGATCCATTTTTTTTCCGTCTTTCGGGGTTCATCCCATACATTCAGCATAACATACTCTAATTTAAAGAACGATGTACAAGAATTTTGCTTAATCTTTCTATTTGTTTTTTCATAAACAAGTCGTCATAACAGTATGGAATTGATTTGTTAAACTTATTAAATATTTCTTGAAGAATTGCCTTAGTGTGCTTATTCTCAAAAACATGATTTCCATATCCATTTTCATAGGCCATAAGAAAATTCTCTAATACGGCCTCAAATTCAGAAGAATCCTGAAGAATAAGTTTTGACAGAGCTATGTCAAAAACATAGCAATACTTTTCTTCCATAAAGGTGTAAGACAAAACTGAAAGCATATCCATAAAACCTTTTTTAAAATTCTGCAGGTTATCATCATAAAGCCAAGAAAGAGAAAACAATTCTTTCTTTTGACGCATATATTCAGATTTCATTTCTTCATATAAGACCTCTTCTTGATTATCAGAATTTTCTGTTTCTATTCTTTTTATCTCCGAAAAGGCACGAAAAACCTCCGACACTCTTGAATCATACGAATTATAGAACGAATACTTAAAATAATTCAGATTAGATTTTAGTTTGGAATATTTATTTCCTATTATTTCTATTACTTTTTTTACATCCTCTTTTTTCAGCAGTCTGGCATTAACAAGAGCTTTTACATAGGAATCAAAACTATACACATCAGAATGTTCTGCTAGCATTTCATACGATTCAAGCAATGATATAATTTTTTCTTTAAGTTTTTCTGTTTTTATTTTTTCTATAAAGTATGGATCAGTTTTTACTGTAAAGTTTTCTTCAAAAAATTGTACCAGTTCCTGTCTTCTGCTTGTCGAAAGGTAATCAAAAATATATAAAGAAATTGAATTTACCGCTAATGTATTTTGAGAAAATATATTCTGAAAGTCAGAATTTGCGGAAAGTTTTTTTAGAACAGAAGTATTGTTTGCTGATGTTGCAAAAGAAAATAGATACTTTTTGAATTCAGAAATAAAACCAGAACTGACATTATCATTTTCATCAGCAATATAATTGCCGACAATCCACTTTATAAGAAGTATTATGTCATCTTCGTCCAAGTCCATAAAACCAATATTTTCTAAAAATGATTTAAACGGAATTCCCCAACCCCAAAAGTCTCCTCGAGTAACCGAATTTAAAATTTGACTATAGTTGTTTTCCGATTCAATATCCTTTTTTAAAAGATTAAAACAATTTTTCAGAAAATGCTTTTTAGAATCTTTATCAACTCTCTCTATAAGCTCATTCAGAATAAAAACGTAAACTTTTGCATTTTGATTATGATTTATTTTATATACGGCAATATCATAAATCTGCTTTAACAACTCTGAAAGCATGTTTTGATTCAAAAACCTTGCTATCCTAGGAACTATAGTTCGTAAAAAATCCTCCGTTGCATCATTACCAAAAAATTGTAAACTTTTGATTAGAGTTCTTACAGAATAATACTCATCGTCTTTTACTTCAAAAGCTAGATTCAGTAAATCCGATTCTTTAATAAATCCATATCCAGAAAAACCTGTAAATTCCAAGAAATTAAAAAAACGCTCAATATTTAAATATTTTTTGTCAGCAAATTCAGAATTTCTGATTTGTACTGAAAAAGAATACCTTATATCAGAATTAGGCTTAGCCTTATTATCATTTTCTGTAGCTAAGAAGTAATCTATATATTTTCGTGGAGCCGTAGCAGAACTTTCAAGTTCCTCTAATTCATAATTAAATCTTGCTGCATCAGGAGACTTTACACTGTAAAGAAACAATTTTGTGAACAGCAGTATAAAATAACGCAACTGTAATTCATTCGCACTTTTTTCCAAAGCAAACACAAACATCTTTTCTATATCATCTTTTAATTCATCAGAAATAAACCTTACATTCTCATATTCAAGCAATAAGGAAACTCTTCTTATTGCATATAATGAATACAACGGATTTTCTCTATTAATACACCAATCTCTTAACACTTTCTTCAATTCTTCATATTCAAATCGTACATGAAAAAAAATTGCTGTTTCATAAGCTATACAATCTCTAAAAGGTTCGAATTCCCTAAATTTTTCTGCAATTCCTTTAAACTCAGAAGTTCTTTCTGTATCGTTGTAATAACGCATTATTAGCTCTAAAAATTCTGGAACTTGCTCCATTATTTTTACCGAATTAATATACCTTTTTATTATTGCGTCTATAGTTTTTTCAACATACAGATTTCTTAAGGTATAAAAATTATTCATACACCATCTAAAAATAAACCTGTACTCTTTTTCTTCCCATTCCGACACTTTATTACCAAGCAGTTGAATTCTGCGTATAAAATCTTGCGAATAATAAAGATTTTGAAAATCAAACAGTCCTAACGAATTATAAGACAATATTTCTGTATCAGATAATGTGTCTGAATTTGACAAGGCAATTTGTCTGATAGTATTTTTTTGTTCCGGCAAACTTATTTCGTTCTTAACATAAACATGACTTTGCCGATATTTTAGAAACTTAAAAAGATTCTGGAACATAGAAAAAGTCTTTTGTAAGTAACTGACATCAGCTGGTATTGGGGTATAAATAAAACCATAAGGAAAATTTCTTCTCAGGTAATTATCAATTTCTTCCAAATTAATTCTTACAATATAATTATTTACTAAAAACTGCTCATCGCTTTCATTTTCTAACTGTGCAATTCTTTTTTCTTCCGCATCATTGTATTTCTGTTTTCTTTTTGGTGGTGCGATTAGAAATATAGGATTCGGAAATTCTGTAACACCACCTTTTTGCATCGTTGATTTTAATTCCTTTATCCAATATTTAAAATTTGAATCGTGACCAGAAAAACCAAATAAGCATAAAGAATTTTCCAAAGTTTTTACCTTCATAAAATTTGAGAAACCTTCATGTTGTTTTCGATAGTTTTCAAAATCTTGAGAAGTTATAACATAAAGGTAATCATCATTGTCATCAAACCTGTAAAATTTACTTTTTTTCTCTGCACTATCTCTTAATGAACCATTTAATTTTATTATTCTTGAACTATTGCCTACTTTTAATCCTTTTGCAGAACGAACAAGACTAAAAGGCTGTGAGTTTGTTGCATTTTTACTTGCACGTTCCAATAAATCATCCCAGTTTGTTGTAATGACATCACACCAATTCAGTGAAAGCAAATCGTTATGTAAATGCAAATTATCTGTATCTTTATTAATTCTTGAAAACTGTTCTTCAATGTAAAAATCCAGTGACTCTCTGTTATTATGTTGATTTACATATTCCTGAGCAAAGGCAGATTCACCTTTTTTTATTATTTCTGTTTTTATTGCATCATATTTTTCATTTTCATCAGAAATCGAAAACGCTTCCGATTTTGAATAAAGCTCTTTATACGCATCAAATAATAAACCTGCCCAATCTTTATATTTGGATTCAGACGAAGTCTTGTTAAGATTTGCATTCAAACTAAAACCGGCACCAACAAGAGCAGAGATAGAATGCTTTCTTAATTTTTCAATTATATACTCAAGGCAATACTCAATACGATTCTTTTTAGAAAGCTTTGCATACTCCTTAAAAAACTCTTCGAAATTATATTTTTGCGTTATTCGTTCATTTTTCATTGACATTTTGACACAACTAAGCAAATAAAGATTCTATACGCAACATACTATTATACCACATTCACCCAGTCAACATAGCATACTCTAATTAATAGAACGATGTACTAACCAAGTTATACCACATCACTGTGCAGCACTTTGCATAAAAAACAAATCATCAGGCATCAAAAGCTTCACATCGTTATTTGCTGCGTTGGAATATACCCAGTCTGAAAAACCGCTTTTACTGAAGGCATAAAAATAAAATCTTTCTCCAAAAGGAAAAACAGAACGTCTTGAAAGCATTGTTTCAAAATCACCTTTGTCAAATGGTTCATTTTTAAATTTACATTCGCAGATTATAAAATTAACGCCACTTTTATCTATCAAAAGCACGTCTATATCGTCCTGCATTTTCCTTGCTGGATTGTTACCCCACCATTTTCCGTATTTTACAGGAATAAAAGGAAGGTTCTGATTTTTTGCAAGGCAAATCATATATTCAAGGCAGATTTCTTCAAAAATCCTTCCCATATATAAATTTATGTTTTCACTTTTCATTATTTCTGAAGCAGATTTTTCTTCACCAATAATTTCATAGTAACTTTTCTGTTTAAATAAAAAATGATACCAGAACAGAAAATAATTATCACATATTCTATAAATGGACTTTCTTGAACTAGATTCTTCATTGCAAGGGACAACCTTCTTAATAAGCCGGATTGAACATAGCGTATTCAAATATTTTGAGCATTTTTGAGGTTCTTCATGAATTTTACTAGCAATCTCATTTATCTTCGTTGAACCACTGGCAATTGCTTCAAGAATGCTGTTGTAAATTCTAGGTTCCCGAAGTTCTTGCCTGAGTAAAAAAACAGGCTCGTCTTTTAAGAAAGAACCTTCGCGCAAAATTTTTGAAGCAATATTTTTTTCAACAGTTTTAGATTTGTCAAAAGAATCAAGATAACTGGGAACACCTCCAAGAATTCCATAAGTTATCAGTTTATCAATACTGCTATATTCTGGAAAAAACTTTGAACTTTCATAATAATCAAAACCTTTTAACTCGATATGAACAGTTGAACGACCAAATAACGGACTTTTGTGAGCAAGAATTTCATCTTCCATAAAACTCACGCTTGAACCGCACAGAATCAGAAAAATGTTTTTTTCTTTCCAAAAATGGTCAATCGTATGCTGCAGAATGCTTTTTATAGACGGATTTTCCATCGCAATAAATGGAAACTCATCGATTATAAGCACAAGTTTTTCCAAATCGTTACATTTTGCCGTTATATATCGGAAGGCTGTTTCCCAATCACTAAAATCAGAAAAAAAGCCGTCTTCAAAATACTCCTGAATTGTTCTAGAAAAATCAACAAGATTTAAAGCGTCATTCTTTTCCTGTGCTGAAAAGAAAAGTGCATTGTATTTTTGTGCAAACATCTTAAGCAGAGAAGTCTTACCTATCCGCCTTCTTCCATAAAGAACAAGAAATTCAAATTTCTTTGAACAGAAAGTTTCTTCCATTATCGAAAGTTCTTCTTTTCTTCCTAAAAACACATTTTCACCTCTTTTATATACTTTAGATTATTATAATTTAAAGTATATAAATTAGCAAGATTAAGTAGTATTATAAAAGCTTTAGTAACATGATTAAAAAGATTCGTGGCTTCGGGGAAGATTACTAATTGAGTTTTATTCTATCAAATGCTAATATTTACACATGGCATTAACACCAATTATTCTTTTCATTTATAATAGACCAAATCACACAAAACAAACTCTGGAAGCTCTCTCAAATAACACACT
>JAXEJY010000150.1:0-2701 GCA_034101315.1 Pyramidobacter sp. | reverse complement strand
GCCAGCGTGTCGCGCGCTGCTGCGTCAGAGAGCTGAGTCGCATCGAGTTCGCGCCATACGGCGTTCATACTGCCGCTCACAGACCTTTTCAGCCATGATGGCGCTTCGCAGGTGATGACTGGAGCCGCAGCAGCGCACGTCAGCACGCACGGATGCGCGATGATCAGCGCCACCGCTCCTGCAAGGGAGAGAAGACCGACACGCCCTAAAAGTTTGTTCAGAGAATACAGGATGTTCATCAGCACCTCTTTCCGCCGCCTACAGTGAAAGAATCACAGCAGATGGGGAAAGAAACTCTTTCCCCATCATGCTGAGAGCGCTCAAAATTAGAACATTTCGCCAAATCCGAAATGGAACTGAGTTTCGTCTCCCTTGGCGACGTCGACGCGAATATTACCAAGCGGTGTTTTAACGCGCACGCCAACTCCGGGGCAGTCCAGCAGGTCGTTAAAATCAAAGCCGGCTCCGGACTCAGTGTTCCACGCGTTGCCGATATCGTAAAACGCGACAATTGAGAAGTTCTCGTCAATCGGAATGCGGAGCTCAACGTTGCCCAGGAACATTTCGTGTCCTTTAAAGTCGCCGCTCTCATATCCGCGAAGCGAGTTTGCGCCGCCGAGAGAATAGCGCTCTGACAGAGGAATTGCTCCGCTTGAAAAGCCTGCCTTGACGCGCGCCGCAAGAATCAGGGGTCTGTCTTCGCTCAGCCCAAGATCCAGATAGTCTTCTACGCCCTTAATCGGCACGTAGCAGATAGCTTCGCCCCAGTACTTCGTGTAATCCCATTCGCCGCCAAGGACGTCCCAGGCTTGCTCGACCGCAAGGGTCTGTTTGTCGCCCTTGGGATAGCTGAGGTATCTGTCAATATTTGCGCGAGTCACTTCGAGCGTCGTCGTGAAAACTTTCGTGTTCAGCGAGTCTTTTCCGATGATCCGGTCAAACTCAGCTTTACCCTGCTCATACGTTTGCCCTCTGACAGGTCCGTAGTACTTTGTGTCGCTCTTGTGCCAGTCGACGGTCACATACCAGTTGTACTTTTCGTCTTTGCCGAATTTGCGTCCGACACCGATATAGGCGCCCCGGCGGTCCTCGTCGTATTTAAATGCGTCATAACGAAGACGGTTTCCGTCGTTGTAGCGGTACGTCAGCTCCTCTTCCTCGCGTTTATAGACGCCGATCTTCCAGCCAAATGTTTTCTTGTCCATGTAGGGATCGGCAAGGGTAATCCAGTAGTTTCTGTAATCGCCCTCTTCAAAGCCGACTTCAAAAGTTCTGGCGCGGCCGCCGAGGTTGCTCTCGCGGTACGAAGCGCCGCCGCCAAGCCCGCTGCTTGAGCCGTAGCTGACGGAGAATATCAGGCTGGCGCTCTTCTTCTCCTTGACAGTGACAATCAGGTTGAGATTATCGGGGTTCTCCGCCGGTTCAAAACCGACGTTGACGTCCTCAAAGAATCCCATATTCCGCAGACGGGCAATTGAATGGCGCAGAAGCGTGGAGTTAAACAGATCTCCGTGTTTAAGGGGAAATGCGCGTTCGATGACGTAGCTTTTCGTCCGTCTGTTCCCTTGAATGATAATCTCGTCGATTCTCGGCTCGACGATGAACACCGTGACAACGCCGTCGTCAACCTGAACGTCCTGAACACGGTTCATGACGTAGCCGTCCGCCTGAAAGCGCTCCTTCAGTCTCTGAATGTCGTTCCTGAAAAACACTCTGTTGAACAGCATCCCAGGCTGCGTAAACAGGAGCGACTTCAGTTTTTCTTCTTTGTAAAGCGTATTTCCCTGAAACCTGATCTCCGTAATCATGGGGTTTTCTGTGACGACATACGTCAGCACAAGACCGTCAATGTCCGCTTCCACCTTCGCGTCGACATAGGAAAAAAAGCCAAGGTCATAAATCGCCTGAAGATCTTCTGTTACAGTCTGTTGATTCAGAGGCTCGCCAACGCGGCTTTTCACTGAGCGCAGAATATGCTCTGAGACAACCTGGCTGTTGCCCTCAACCCTCAGTGCAGACACGTCCTGAGCTGCACAGACGGCAGAGCTCAGCGACAAAAGCACCGCTGCAAACAGAAAACGCACGAACCCTTTCATAATTGCAATTCCTCCTAGTGATATAGAGCGATATTAATAAAACTCGAGCACAACAGTGCTGTCTTTTTCCTGTAGCGCTTTTCTGCCGACTTCCATCAGGCGGAAGATTTCATCAGCGGGCAGCCCGCGGCGGGAAGACACAGATAGAACGCTCCCATCGCCGCCTCTTTTATTTGCCTGGGCGGCACTGTACGCTTTTTCCTGACCGCGCGGCAGATCTGTTTGGCGAGTCTGTATTGAAGCTGTTTTCTGATGTTCAACGGCTTTTCCTGCAATTTCGAGGAGCTGTTTTTCTTTGGGAGACGCTGGCTCCGGATAACGACTTGTTTGTGATTCTGAGAGCGCGGAAACAGCTGTTCCGGTGAGGGCATTGATACCCATTTCACGCGTGCTGTTTTCAATAGGGAGAGGAAGAGCCAGTACGGCGCACAGCGCCATCGGGATAATTCGAACCCAGAGCGGCAGGCGTATTTGCCGAGCTCCGTTTTTATGGCAACACAAAAGCTCCTGCCGAGCCCCTTCGAGCTCAGCACGAGCACATTCAACGTCCATTATTGCGTCAGAGTAATTTCCGTCATCGCTCATTGACTGCGCGTGGTGTACCC